>JASHQK010000664.1 GCA_030039195.1 Candidatus Sulfotelmatobacter sp. | reverse complement strand
GAGAACTTCACCACCGCCTGATACATTTCGGTGATGATCTGTTTCGCGCTAACGTCGTGGAACCTGCGGATGATATCTTCCATTCGCGCAACGCCAAACTGCTCTCCCGTCTTGTTCGCCCATTCGAAGAAGCCATCGGTCGCGAGCAGAACCAGGTCTCCGGAATTGAGCTGTAAGTGGCTTGGCGGGTCTGATTGAAACGATGGCAATATTCCGAGTGGGAGTGCGTGCGCATTCATCTCAGTAAAGCGATCTGCTGAGCTGTAATATATGAACAACGGACCGTGACCGGCAGAAAGCAGCTCAACATCTTCCCTACAGGGGTCGCAAATCGCGGCCACAAGTGTGGCGAAACGACCGGTTTGGACATCGGCTGCAAATGCCTGATTGATATGTTCGAAGGCGCCGGTAATTGTGCGGCTCACAGTGAAACTGGCTCGTGCGTAGGCACGGCAAACTGCAGCCAGCAACGCCGGACCAATGCCGTGGCCGGTAACATCGGCAAGGCTGACTACGACCCTGCCGTCCGGGAGGCTCTTCCAGTCGAAGTAGTCTCCCCCGGTTTCATCCGCCGGGTGATTCCATCCCGCGATCTCAAATCCCGGAATCTGGGGCGACTCCGCAGGTAGAAGTGACTGCTGAATCGAGCGGGCAACCTGGAGGTCACGTTTCACAGACTCGAGCTTTCGTTTTGTTTCTGCTTCTCTTAAGGCCGCATGAACGTGTTTCCGGATTTCTCGTGTAATGGCACCAGCTACAAGTCCGGTAGAGAAGAGTGTTATCGCGTTCAAGGTGACGGCAGATTGGACCATCGGTGCGGGGGTGCCAATCTGCGGAGGTCTCCATCCCAGGTGCATCGCGGCGCCGAGATAGCTGAGAGAAGCGATAGTGCCGGATAAGATACTGATCCAAGGTTTCAGACGAAGTGTGGAGAGAATAATAAAAATCGCGAAAACCAAGAGAAGGGGCGTGGCCAGCGGCTGATACATCACGTGAATCTGGTCGTTGGGGAAGAACGCGATCGCCCATGCAGGGAGCGATGATTCCACAATCGTGGTGAGCGTCCAAAACCAGAGCGTGAGATTGGTTTCGGCGTACAGCGCTCGCTCCACCATCCTGAGCGCCCAATATTCCCAGCTTGTCACCAGCAAAATAGAAAACAGGCTGCACCAAACGCGTGGATCTTCGGTGCTGGCGGTATGAAACAAAAATACGCGGGCCATTAATACCACAAACAGGAGCAGCAGAAATCCTAGGACGCCGACGACTCGAAAACGTTCACTCTCGAGCTCCGCAATGTGAAAAGCAGTGGAATTAATGTTTGTCTCTGACATGCTCAGTTCTGTTGGAGCTTGGTGATTAGAACCACGACAGACCTGGCCTCGACCGGGTAGATGTTGCTGCCTACGGGAGGCGCAAAGCGCCAATCGACGATGTCGTTGGGAGAGTCCAGAGCAGTATCGATCCAGCGGTGCCAAGTTGATCCGCTCTCCATTGGGGGCAGTTCGAATTGGAGCGGTTCCCAGTAGCCGTTCAGAATGAAATGGATGCCCAGTCCATCCGTCTTGATCTCAGCTCCGAATGCCAAGCTGTGCGACCAGTCGCTCCAGTCCGGTTGCAATGGCTTGATGCCGTGCCAGGCTTTGCGCGCTTCGCGAATCAACTGATCGAGGTTTTTGCGCTGCCGCTGTCTTTGCTTGCTTCGAAGGACGCGGCGGGCGATCAGCAGCTTGACGAAGCGATGAATGTCGGCATGTTTCTCGATTAAGGTCCAGTCGAACCAGTTTGATTCATCATCGTGGCAATAATTGTTATTGTTGCCGCCCTGGGAGCGGCGAACCTCATCGCCCATCAAAATCATCGGCATGCCCAGGGAGAGAAGAGTGACTGTCAGGAAATTCTTTATCTGTCTGTTGCGCAGCCTATCAATGGCGGGGTCATCAGTTGGGCCTTCGAATCCACAGTTCCAGCTTCGATTGTCGTTCGCGCCATCCTGATTGTTGTCATTGTTCGATTCGTTGTGCTTATCGTTGTACGCGACCAAGTCATTCAGGGTAAAACCATCGTGACAGGTGATGAAATTTACGCTTTGTTCAGCTTCGCGCTGCTTGCGCAGGTAGATTTCAGGACTACCAAGCAGGCGGTCTGCAATGCGTGGAACGTATCCACATTCACCACGGAAGAAACTGCGGAAATCATCGCGGAAACGTCCGTTCCATTCCATCCAGCTGTCGCCGACAAAGCTGCCGACCTGATAGAGTCCAGCTGCATCCCACGCTTCCGCGATCAGCTTGGTGCCGGCAAGTACCGGATCGGAGTCGATGTCCCATAGAACAGGCGGAGCGGCCATGCATTGGCCGGTGCTGTCACGGGAGAGAATAGAAGCAAGGTCGAAACGAAAGCCATCAACGTGCATTTGGCTTGCCCAATAGCGGAGGCTGTCGACGATCATGCGGCGAACGACGGGATGGTTCGCGTTGAGTGTGTTTCCGCAGCCGCTGTAGTCAGCGTATTTCGAGCGATCCTGATCGAGGATGTAGTACGTTGCATTGTCGAGTCCACGAAAAGACAATGTCGGACCGTCGTGCTTGCCCTCCGCCGTATGGTTGAACACTACATCAAGAATGGCCTCGATTCCCGCTCTATGGAGTGCCTTGACCATGTCACGGAACTCGTCAACGGCTCCCTGCGGGTCTTTTCGTGAACTGTAGGTGCGATGTGGTGAGAAGAACGAAACCGGTTGGTAGCCCCAGTAATTCACGACTCCTGGCGGACAATCAGAAGCGTCAAATTGGAAGATAGGCAGAAGTTCGATGGCGGTTATGCCCAGATCCTTTAGGTAAGGAATCTTATCGATGAGTCCGGCAAATGTACCGGCCCGTGTCTCTGATACACCAGAATTGGGATTACGAGTGAAACTCCTCACGTGCATTTCGTAGATGATCGATCGAGCGGCTGGAATCTGAAGTGGGTTGTCCCCCTCCCAGTCATAGCTGGCCACATCGATAACCACGTTCTTCATAGCCGTGGCGAAGTTCGTTCCTGGTTGGCGCGCAGCTTCCCGGCTGTAGTTAGTTGGGATAACGACAGCCCGTCCATACGGGTCGAGCAGCACTTTATTTGAATCGAATCGTAAACCATTGCTGGGATCGAATGGACCGCACGCACGATAGGCGTAGATTTGTCCAGGGCGGACTTCAGGGACAAAAACGTGCCAATAATGGTACGTGCGATTCGTGAACGGATCCAGCGGAGTGATGCGTGAAGGACGCGCATCATCGTCACGATCAAAAAAGAGCAACTCTATCCGAGACGCGCTGCGTGAAAACACGCTGAAGTTGATGCCGTTGGAATAGACTGTCGCTCCCAAAGGAGCACTAAGTCCGACCTTGGGAGCGATTACCTTTGACTCTGTATCGCAAACTTCTTCGAGAAATTCGGATTCGTTTGCAGCGATTCCACCCATGGCTGGCCTCTTCTGCAGGCGCCTGTTCTATCGGCGTGCGGCAAGTTGCTGCACTCAGGCAGCCTTATCTGGCTCCTTTCTCATCGCGCGGTAACGGCGGATTAGTGCATTCGTAGAGCCGTCGTATTCAAGAACTGGTTCCTCGGTGTTTTCGAGGTATGACATGATGCTGCGGGCTACATCTTTGCCAAGTTCAACCCCCCACTGGTCGAATGGGTTGATATTCCAGATGACACCCTGTGTATAAACCGAGTGCTCGTACAGAGCGATGAGCTCCCCGAAAGTGTGTGGCGTCAGCTGCTGGGCGAGGATGGTATTAGACGGTCGGTTACCCGGAAACACGCGGTGCGGCACGAGCCACTCCGGAGTTCCTTCCACTTTCACTTGGTCCGCGGTTTTGCCGAACGCCAACGCTGCGGTTTGTGCAAACGCGTTGGCCATAAGCAGGTCGTGATGATTTCCCAAGGGATGAACAGGATCTATGAAGGCGATGAAATCGCACGGTATGAGTGCGGTTCCCTGATGCAGCAGTTGGAAAAATGAGTGCTGGCCGTTGGTGCCGGTTTCCCCCCAACAGACAGGAGCTGTCTGCAGCGTTACGTCAGTCCCAATGACGGTTACTTGTTTACCATTGCTCTCCATCGTGAGCTGCTGGATGTAGGCAGGGAACCGGGCAAGATAGTGTTCGTAGGGCAGGACTGCGAAACTTTGTGAGCCGAACAGATCGCTGTACCAGATGCTGAGAAGCCCCATCACGACCGGCAGGTTGCGATCGAATGGGGTTGCCAGGTAATGCATATCCATCTGGTGAAAGCCTTCGAGCATCTGACCAAACTGCTTTGGGCCGATCGCAAGCATCAGTGGCAATCCAACCGCAGAACAAAGGGAATAGCGTCCACCGACCCAGTCCCAGAATTCGAAAATATTCGGCGTTCCGATTCCGAAATGAGCAGCCTCCGGTACATTTGCGGAGACAGCGACAAAGTGTTTTGACGCGCTGTCTTCAGTACCGCCCAGTTTGGAAACGAGCCACTCCCGAGCAGCACGGGCGTTCGTCACCGTTTCGATCGTCTTGAAAGTCTTGGACGAAATGACAAAGAGAGTCTCGGCAGGGTCGACATCTCGCACCGCCTCGATGAAAGCTGAGCTGTCGAGATTGGCAAGGAATCGGAATGTAAGGGATGAGTCCGCGTAGGACCTCAGGGCTTCCGTCGCGAGCATGGGGCCCAGATGAGAGCCCCCAATACCAATGTTGATAACGGTCCGAATTTGCTTTCCCGTGTGTCCTCTCCAGTCTCCACTGAGGACGCGGCCACAAAAATAGGCCATCCTATCCAGAACGGCGTGGACCTGCGGGACTACATTCTTGCCGTCTACTATGATGGAGGTACCCTTCGGAGTACGCAGCGCTATGTGCAGCGCGGGATGTTTTTCTGTGATGTTCACATTCTCGCCACGGAACATCGCATCAATTCGTGCTTGCAGCCCAGACTCTTCCGCCAGTTCAATCAAGAGTCGGAGTGTCTGATATGTGATTCTGTTTTTCGAGTAGTCCAAGAACAGGCCAGCGCCCTCGGCATTCATCCGCTCTCCACGAAGGGGATCCCGTGCGAAAAGGTCGCGGAGATGAAGGTGCCTGACCTTCTTGTAGTGAATCTGGAGTGCGTTCCAAGCGGTACGTTTCGTTGGGGCTGTTCTATTGACGCTCCAGTCGCGCGCTGCCATAACAGTTCCTTTCCATGGGTTCGGGGCGCCAAAATGCCGTTCAACTTGCCGCCTGCAGCGGCGGGTTCTTGTTCACGACTGCCGTTTTGCATTTGAGAACCGAGATGAGCTCGTTCCACGAATTCACAAAGCTATTTACGCCCTCATCCTGAAGCTGGGCGGCGAGTGCGTCTAAATCAATGCCTGCAGCCAGAAAGGCCGCAAGGACAATCTCGCAATCATCTGAATTCACGAGAGGTTGATAGACTTGCGTGGATTGTGCGAGCGCATTGAGCGTGTCCTCCGGCATGGTGTTCACGGTGAATGGAGCCGCCAGCTGGGAGACATACATGGTGGTTTGTGCGCGTCGATCCTTTGTCCCAGTGCTGGCCCACAATAACCGCTGCGGGGAAGCGCCGAAGTTATAGGCTCTCTGAAATCGCGGCGAAGTGAGCAGGGAGCGCGCGGCTTCGTAGATTCGTTTGGCCATGGAAAGACCAAGGCGGTTCTTGAGGTTCTTAGGAACCTTGCCGGCAACCGCATTGTCCCATCGGCTGACGAAAACTGAGGCTACAGAATGAATGTCTGCCCGAAGACCCGTTTCGATCCGACGCTCAATGCCTCTCAAGAAGGCGTTGGCCGCCGCCAAATAGTGTTCTCGAGAGAAGAGCAACGTAACATTGATTGGCACTCCGAAAAAAATGGCCTCTTCAATGGCTGGCAGACATTCTCTGGTACCCGGGATTTTGATCATCAAGTTGGGGCGTGCAGCGCGGCAGAACAAATCCTTTGCGGCGATCGATGTCCTGACCGGATCACGCGCCAGCAGTGGTGAGACTTCGAGCGATACCCATCCATCGACTCCGTTTGTTCTCTCGAAAATCGGCCTAAACAGGTCGGCAGCGCGAGTCAAATCTTCCAGCGCCAGTGCGAAAAAGCACTCTTCTTCAGATTTTCCGTTCATCACTTCTCGAGCAATGGCGAAGTCATATGTGCTTCCATTCTTCAGTGCGCGCTCGAAGATCGTCGGATTGGAGGTGAGTCCAGTAACCGAGAACTCACGAATGTAATGCTCCAGCATGCCACCGTCGAGAAGGTCGCGTGATATGTTGTCTAGCCAGACGCTCTGGCCCAAGTCGTGCAGAATCCGCGTTGCTCTCATCAAACACCTCTTTGTAGACCCTTCGCGGGGTCTCAGCCGACAGGGCAAGGCTCTACTCCCCATATTTCAGCTGCGTATTCGCTGATGGTGCGGTCGCTCGAGAACTTTCCGGAACTGGCCACATTGAGGACTGCCTTGCGGGTCCACTCTTGCGGGTCGCGATACAGGGCTTCGACGCGGCTGTCTGCGTCCATATAGGACCCGAGGTCCGCAAGATGCATATAGTAATCGCCGTCGGAAAGGAGCATCTTCCGCAGTGGCTCAAAGACCCCGTGCTCGTCCGGACTGAAGTGATCGGCAAAAATCAGGTCCAGGGCCACCCGAGTTTCGGGTTCATTGTGGTAGTGCCAGTAGGGGCTGTACCAGCCGCGACTGTTGGCGACCTGCTCCGCCGTGAGTCCAAAAAGGAACAGGTTTTCTTCTCCGGCTTCTTCCGCCATTTCGATGGTTGCGCCATCGCGTGTGCCAATAGTCAGAGCACCATTCATCATGAATTTCATGTTGCTGGTGCCACTGGCTTCGTACCCGGCGGTAGAAATTTGGTTCGCAACGTCGCTCGCTGGAATCAAGTACTCTGCAAGAGAAACGGAGTAGTCAGGCAAGAAAACGACTTTCAATCTTCTCCGCACGCTGGGATCGCGGTCCAAACTCTCTGCCAAATTGTTAATGAACTTCACGATCAGCTTTGCAAGTTGATAGGCGGGAGCAGCCTTGCCGGCGAACAGGAATGTCCGGGGTACGATTGTGCTGTCAGGGTTTTGGCGCAAACGGTTGTACAGAATTACAATCCGGAGAGCGTTCAAAAGTTGACGTTTGTATTCATGAATGCGCTTCACCTGGGAATCAAAGAGCGTCTCCGCGTCCAGAATTGGACCTGATGTTGCTTTCAGCCAATCGACGAAGCGACGCTTGGCTTCGCGTTTCGCATTTCGAAAAGCCTCACGGAAGGCGCTGTCGTCCGCAAAAGGCTTGAGGCGTTCAAGCTGACTCGAATCAGTGATCCAAGCGTCGCCAATCGCCTCCGTGATCGTCGCGGCCAAGGCCGGATTTGCCAGAAGCAGCCAACGCCGCTGAGTAACTCCATTTGTCTTATTGTTAAAGCGTTCTGGAAACAGATCTGCCAAGTCCTTGACGGTAGTACTGCGTAGCAGCTTAGAGTGAAGGGAAGCCACCCCGTTTGTGCTGCGGGATCCCACGATCGCCAAGTTGCTCATCCGGATCTTTCGGGTCTCTCCCTCTTCCACAAGGCTGACACGCGCGGCGCGCGTGTCAGCGTCGGGAAAACGTTGACGCACGGAATCAAGCAGCCTCCGGTTTATCTCGAGGATGATCTCCAAATGACGCGGCAGCAACTTCTCAAACCACGCGACGGGCCACTTTTCGAGCGCTTCGGGCAGTAAGGTATGGTTCGTGTAGGCAAGGGTGCTTTGCGTAGCGTTCCAGGCCTTTTCCCATCCAAGATGGAAATCATCGATGAGGACTCGCATGAGTTCGGGAACGGCCAATGCTGGGTGAGTATCGTTCAACTGCAAGGCAACTTTCGACGGAAAAGTATCCCAGTCAGTATTGCTGCGCTGAAACCGCCGTACGACGTCCGCTACGGAAGCTGCGACGAGAAAGTATTCCTGAACAAACCGAAGTGCCTGGCCGACACTGGTCGAGTCATCTGGATAAAGTACGCGGGTGATCGTCTCGGTCGAGAGACTGTCAGCAAGTGCAGCAATAAAGTCGCCACTGCTGAATCGTTCGAAATCAAAATAGTCTGGGGCTGCCGCTGCCCAGAGACGCAGCGTGTTGATGTTCTCTGCGCCATAACCGATTACCGGACGATCGTAGGGAATGGCAAAAATGCTAAATGGTTGGCCTGCTATCGCGCGCAGTGTGCCGCCGTGAATCTCAAAAGAGCAGTTCAGTTTAATTTCAACCGCATCCTGGGGGCGGGCGACTTCCCAGGGATCAGCGCGGCGAAGCCAATTGTCTGGTGATTCCTGTTGCCAGCCGTGTTCCACTGACTGCCGAAAGATTCCGTACTCATAACGCAAGCCGTAACCCATCGCGGGCAGCTGCAACGTTGCCATGGAATCGAGGAAACAGGCCGCGAGCCTGCCCAGCCCACCATTCCCCAATCCTGCATCGGGTTCTTGTTCCACCAATTGCCGCAAATCAATGTCCTTCTGTCGAATACATTGCTGAACGACTGGATCGAGCAGCAGGTTCGTAATGTTGTTGCTAAGGGAGCGTCCCAAAAGATACTCCATGGAAAGGTAATAGACCCTTTTAGGATTTTGACGCTCGTAGGTCTGTTCTGTAAGTATCCAACGTTGGGATAACACGTCGCGTACTGCCCGTGCGAGCGCCTCAAACTGCATGCGAGCGTCGCAGGCTGTTCGGTCGACCACATTATCAAAGACAAGATGGCGCTCATAAAGCCCATCGTCTCCGCCGGAAAACTTAACGTTGCCACACCCATAGTGTTGGGCGAGCTCCAAGACTTTACGTGAAATGTCCGAGATGGGAACAATAGATGCCGTTTTAACTTCGGAAACGACCGGCATAATCTTTGGTGTGCTCATCTGGATTTCCTCCGCCTGGCTGATCGTAGCGTCGTGAGTTACGGTTCAGGCAGCTTTTCGTCTGACGCATTGAACATCCGGGGTGTGTCGCCCCCACGCCAACGCGAGCAGAGCGACGACAACTGTCTGGAAAATGCCGTAGGCGGTTGCGGACGTTACCGCAGCCGTGCCCGGAAAACTTGCCGTTGCAATCACCAGGCTCACGCCCACATTACGTACAGCCGTTGTGAGGACTATGCTTTTGGATATTTCGTCCTGTTTACGCTTTGTGACCAACCAGCCTGCAGCGAAGGTGGCGAGCAGCAGGCAAAGCATGCCGAAGTAGCCTTTGATATGAATTTCTGCAAGAGTTTGATATTGAGCCGCTATGATCACCGTCAGCAGAAGAAGATTGAGTGCCAAACTAAGGGAACTTGCCGGTGGTTTTAACTTTTCGGCGAGTGCTGCGTTCGAATGGCGAACCCACAACCCTAAGCTGAGTGGCAGCAACTGAGCGCCCAGCAGGGTTCCCAACATTTTGAAGACGTTGATCTTTACAGCTGCGTCGCCGGCGTCGCTGGCGACTATGGGCATCAGGAGCGCCAGCAGAACGGGGGCAAGGATCGCTGATGACGCAGCTAGAAGAACCATCAACCCAACCGACAGATTGACGTTGCCCTTCGCCATTCCTGTGAAAGGGGGCGCATAAGGTGCGCCAGGACAGACCGCTACCACCATGAACCCAGCCGCGACCAGGGGGCTCGCTCGAAACAGCGCTAATAATGCGACCGCTGCACCCGGTACGATAACGTAGTTCGCGAAAAAAACACGGAGAAGCAAGACCCGCTGCCTGCCCACATCGACGGCATCAGAAGCTTTCACCCCGAGCCCAAGACTGACCATCATTTCGATCAACGTAACTGCCGCAAGTACGCTGACGATCTGATCCAGAGACACAGCAACTCTCCCATTTCCAATCTGAGCTTCGCATTGGCAGCGGGCAGAAAGTGTGGCTGCGCCATCTTGGAGAGAGCCAAGTGGCGCGGCGAACAATCACAGGTTAGGGGTAGTCCAATGAAGGAGACTACTGACAGAAGTGACAGTCCGGCGAGTGAAAGACGCTCGATGAGAGATTCGTGCTCTAGAAGCTGAACCCAAGCGAAAGCACGATCGTGGGATCCGTCCAGCCTGCGTTGAAAATATAGGTTGTGAAGTCGAGTTTCTTTCCAGACAGCCCAAGCAGTACGCCACGTTGGATGTCAAGCTCTGTGTGATAGGCTTTAGTCCGTTGAGCGGCTATGCCCGCACGCCACCATTTCATGGGAGAGTAGCTAAGTTCCGACCAGCTATAAAAGAAAGTTCCTGCCTGATTTTTCAAGTCAAAAACAAATTCATCTTCGGTGGAAAGGGCAATGTGCTTCCACGATAAAGCTGCTTTGCATCCCGGGGCGATGCCGGCCGTGTTTCCTACGACGCCTCCCAACATCGGCGTGATTTCCAACGTAGCATTGCGGCCCACGCTGATGTTATAGCCGAACCAGAGTGATCCGGTTTCCTTATCCTCATAGTTATAGCGCGCGCCGAAATGAAAATGTCTTAAGTCCGCATCGAATGTTGGCGAGGCATATGAACGGTCGTGCGGTACGAGGTAGCCAGCAATATTGAAGTAGTACGACCATTCATGCATGTCGGCGTTGGCTGCGGCGACGGGAGATCTGTCCTCTGTCGTTTGGCTTACGACGGATGCCGCCAGAAGAATAGTCACAGCAATAATAACTAAAGATTTGCGATGCATTAACCCCCAAGCGAAATCGTGATGCCAACCATTGCTGCACCTAGAATCACCATAGTAACTGCCATTCTCCAAGGGCGGTGACCGGCATAGCGACCAAGTGCGTATCCGGCCAGAAAAAGCATGATCACCGCAATTCCGTTCGACGCCCGCAGCGCCGTGCCACTGTCAGCAATAACCGCGAATGGGATAATGACAGGAAGAGTCGCGAGAACCATGATGAGGAACACTGCGAACGCACCCAGCCATTCTCGCTTGCTAACACGGGGCCGATCTGGAATAGCGCGCAGCCGGCTCAACCGTTCGCGTAGGACTTCCAGGTCCGAGGTGGACAAGACGGAAACTAACATGCGAGGAAGTGCCTGGGCGATGATCTGGTGGGCCTCGGCTGGACTCGATGCCTCTCGCAGCGCACGGAGAGTTAAGATCGCGCGCCCTCGAGAGCTGAAACACGCCATCAAATAGAAGATGGCGTCGATAATTCCCCATGCCAGATTGCAGCCAAGGGCGCCGACCAGCAATGTGCGTACTTCCTTACGGCCGGCATCAGCGACACTGAAGGAACACGTAAAAGTCAGAACCATGATCAACGCGAAGAGAACCTCCGAGATTCTCTCCATGGGATCAAGGAGACGTTCTTGAGGATTATTGAGGCTCTCAATCATCCTCAAGGTCCCCCTATTGTTCCCAGCCGCCCCCAAGTGCATTGTAGAGTTGCACGAGAGCAAGGCGTTCATTGAGTTGAGCCTGCGAGAGACCGATCTCGGCGTCGAGGTAGCGAGTGTCACTATCCAGTACTTCGAGGTAACTCGTAACCCCGCCTTTATAACGGCTATTAGCCAAGCGGGTCGCGTCTTCGGCGGCCTGGGTGAGCAATGCTTCCTGTTCTCTAAACTCTCGATTCCTACGATAGGCGACGAGCGAATCTGAAACCTCGCGGAAAGCCTGCTGGATCGACTGCTGATAAATAAGAACTGCTTCTTGCTTTTGTGCTTCCGTCAGCCGTACTTGGGAGCGAATCTTGCCGGCGGTGAAGATAGGTTGGGTTAGCTGGGCACCAAAGCTCCATAGCCCAGCCGGACCCGTGAATAGATTGGTTAACGCTGGACTCTGATAACCCGCGAGGGCAGTCAGGCTAATCTGCGGGAAGTAAGCGGCCTTGGCGACGCCAATGAGCGCATTGGCTGCCACGAGCGTTTGCTCTGCCGATTGAAGGTCGGGGCGTCGTTGCAACAGGGAAGAAGGCAGTCCGGCAGGGACCTCCAAGGGCACGGCATTTTCAACCAGGGGCACTCCCCGGGAGATTGGTCCGGGGTTTCGGCCCAGAAGTATGCTGATCAGATTTTCTTGCTGCTCGATGCGTCTCTCCAGGTCAGGAATTGCGGCAGAAGCTGTATAAACGAGTTGTTCGGACTGCCGTACGTCCAACATGGAAGTGGCACCGCCTTTGGCGCGGATTTCCACGAGCCGCAGCGACTCTTTCCGTGAGTCAAGCGCGCGCCTGGAGATTTCCAACTCGGAGTCCAATTCGAGAAGCTGAAAATAGGCAGTCGCCACATTACTAACGACACTTGCGATGACAGCCCGTTTCCCCCAGTCGGTAGCCAGCAACTCGGCGCGTGCGGCTTCTGTGGCGCGCCGGAACTTGCCCCAGAAGTCCAGTTCCCACGCTAACCCCAAGTTCAGTTGCAGAGGGCTGGTCTCAAACTCAGGCGTCACTTGAGTTTTTGGAAATCGCTCGTTGTACGCGGACGCTCCCCCGAACACGTACGGGAATTGGTCGGCACGGGTTATTCCCAGACTGGCTTGAGCTTCGAGCACCCGAGTGGCAGCGATACGGACATCGTAGTTCTGCGCCAGTGCTTCACGGATGAGTCCTTGCAATTGCTGATCCTGAAATACGGTCCACCACTTCTCATCACCCAGGGATTGAGCCGTCGGGGGTGCAGCCGGTTCAGCGCCACGAAAGCTATAGGGTACTGCTACCGCGGGTCGTTTATATTTCGGGCCAAGTGTGCATCCCGTGGATAGAAGGAGGAAAACGATGGCACCGCAGCTAAGCCTGCTCATATGGCTAATCCCCTTCACTAGGCAGGACCGCCGGCACGTGAGCCGGTCCTGCTTTCTTGCGATGAGCAATCCGCTCCACAACGTCAAAGCTGACGGGAATCAAGAAAATTGCGATGACAGAGGCGGCTAACATGCCACCGATGACGGCCGTTCCCAGAATCCGTCTCGATATGGCTCCGGCACCGGACGCGGTCCACAGCGGAACGCATCCCAAGATGAAGGCGAAAGCGGTCATCAGGATCGGGCGCAAGCGCAGTTTCGCTCCGGACAGCGCAGCCTCTCTTGCTGACTTGCCCTTGTCGAACTCCATCTTCGCAAACTCGACAATCAAAATCGCATTCTTTGCAGCCAGACCGATGAGCATGACGAGTCCGATCTGCGCATAGACGTCGTTATCCAGATTGCGAGACCACAAGAAGCTGAATGCACCGAACACCGCGATTGGAGTACCCAGCAGAACGCTAAAGGGCAAAGACCAGCTCTCATACTGAGCGGCAAGAATAAGAAAAACGAAAAGAAGGGACATTCCGAAGATGACAGCCGGCGATACCCCCTCCGCTGCCTTCTTCTCCTGGTACGACATGCCCATGTAGTCGTAGCCCATGTCCGGAGGCATGGTTTGCGCGAAGACTTCTTCGAGTGCTTTCATGGCTTGACCGGAGCTATATCCGGGAGCTGCCCCTCCGTTGATCTGCGCGCAACGATAGAGGTTATAGCGGAGAGTGAATTCCGGGCCCATGCTGGGCTTGATCGTGGTTAGCGCACTCAGCGGCACAGGCTGCCCGGCATCGTTCGTGACATAGAACTGCCCGACGTTCTCTGCGCGAGTTCGATACTCTCCTTCCGCTTGCACATACACTTGCCATTGACGTCCGAACCGATTGAAGTAATTGACGAGCAGGCCGCCCATGAACGTCTGCAGTGTCTTGTATACGTCTGAAAGTTGGACTCCCTGGGCGATCACCTTCGGGCGATCCACATCGACGTACACCTGTGGCACAGAAGGAAGAGCAGTGGTGTAGATCGACCCCAACTCCGGGCGCTTGCGAGCGGCGGCCAGGAACTTCGTGAGATTGTCGCTCAGAAATTTCGGGTCCTTGCCTGCGCGATCTTCCAACATGAAGGTGAACCCGCCGGAAGTGCCGACGCCGGGGATTGCCGGCGGCGGGAATGAGAATGCGATGCCTTCCGCCAATTGCGAGAGTTCTTTGTTCAGGTGAGACTTGATCGCCTCGTACTGTTCCTCTGGGACTTTCCGTTCGGCCCATTCCTTCAACGTGATCCAATAAAAAGAGCTGTATGTATTCTGCGCTCCGCTCAGCATGCTGAAACCGAGCACCGACGTGACAGAATGAACCCCCGGTGTTTTCAGGATCATCTCTTCGATCTTGCGTGATACCTCGTCGTTGCGTTGGAGGGAAGCGGCATTCGGCAGCTGCAAGCCCGCGAACACGTAGCCCTGATCCTCATCCGGCAAGAAGCTTCTTGGCAGACGCGATCCGAACCAGCCAGCCAGCACTGCCACGCCGGCGAGCAAAATCATGCTCATTGCGGCTCTGCGAATCAGTGTATCGCAAAGACTGACATAGCCATCCGTGGTGCGGCCAAATACGCGGTTGAACCAGCGGAAGAATGCTCCTAACGGGCCGCGACTCTGTTTGCGTGGACGCAATAACAAAGCGGAAAGCGCCGGACTCAAAGAAAGTGCATTGAATGCAGAGAAGATCACCGAAATCGCAATGGTGATCGCGAATTGTTGGTAGAGACGGCCGGTGATACCTGGGATGAACGCGGTGGGCACAAAGACAGCCGCCAAGATCAAGGCAATTGCGATGACAGGGCCAGACACCTCTTCCATGGCTTTCATAGCGGCGTCTTTGGGTGTCATGCCATGCTCAATGTGATGTTCGACTGCTTCTACGACAACGATGGCATCGTCGACCACCAATCCGATCGCTAACACCAATCCAAACAGTGATAGGGTGTTGATCGAGAAGCCCAGGAAGGGAAAGACAACGAAAGTTCCGACCAGCGATACAGGGACGGCTAGCAGGGGGATGAGCGTTGCCCGCCAGCCTTGGAGAAAGATATAGACGACGATGATTACGAGAACGATCGCTTCGAACAGCGTGTGTTTAATTTCGTTCAGTCCTTCAGTGACCGCTAAAGTCGTGTCCAATGCGATGGCATATTCAAGATCTTGGGGAAACCTTTGCTTCACCTCCTGCATGAGTTTGCGAACGCCAGCGGCGGCTTGTACAGCATTCGATCCGGGCAACTGATACACAGCGATCACTGCCGCTGGCTTGCCACTGTAGCGCCCGACCAAGTTGTAGGTTTGTGAGCCAAGCTCGAGACGAGCAACGTCCTTCAGCCTCAAGATGGACCCGTCGGGATTCGCGCGTATGACGATTTCACCGAATTCCTCGGCGGAAGGAAGACGGCCCTTGGCCAAAACGGCATAAGTAAATTCCTGGCCCAAAGGCACGGGTTCTCCGCCGATTTGTCCAGCTGGATTGACCGTGTTCTGCGCCTGGATGGCCTTAACGATCTCTGGGACCGTGACCCCCATTTTAGCTAGCTTGTCGGGTCTCACCCAGCAGCGCATCGAATATTGACCAGCGCCGAAAACGGTGACGCTGGCGATGCCGGGGACGCGCGTGAGCTGATCGTTCAAATTGATGTAGGCATAATTGGCCAGGAAGATGTTGTCGTACGTTCCCTTTGGCGAATATAGGTTCACCAGCATCAAAGGCGCAGCGGTGGATTTTTGCACGGTGACGCCATAGTTGACGACATCCACCGGTAATTGAGAATTGGCTTGATTCGTACGCATTTGCGCCAGAATCTGATCGGTGCTGGGGTCCGTCTTGATATCGAAATTCACGGTCAGAGTCATCTGGCCGTTATTCGCGTTGTTGGAGTACATGTAGTTCATGTTGTCGACGCCGCTCATCTGTTGCTCGATGGGCGTGGCGACAGACTGTTCCACCGTGACAGCGTCCGCGCCGGGGTATGTAGCTTTCACTTGGACTTCAGGAGGGGCAATGTTCGGGAATTGCGCTGTGGGCAGTCGTCGCATGGCGACGATGCCGATCAGCACCATCAGGATTGAGATCACCATGGCAACGATCGGTCGACGGATGAAGAAACTTGCCATGGCTCACTCTCTCTGGGCTACCGACTTGAACTGCTTGGGTTGGACGGGAGCACCTTCTTTGGCCTTCTGGATTCCCTCGGCAATGACCTGCTCCCCAGCCTGCAATCCATCCGTGATCACCCACATCTGGCCAAAACGTTCTCCAGTTTTCACAGGTCGAATGCTGGCTTTATTGTCGGGACCAACGACGACCACACTGTAGCTTCCTTGCGTTTCTACAACCGATCGCTGTGGCACCAGCAAGGCACCCTTGTCGACTCCGGTGACCGCGCGTATGCGACCGAACATTCCAGGTCGCAGAATCAGGCCCGGATTGTCGAAAGCTCCCGCCATGCGAATCGTGCCGGTCTTCACGTCCACCTGGCGGTCCGCTAACACAACCCAGCCCTTTTGCGGATATGTGCTTCCGTCCGATAGGATCAGTTCCAGCGTTTTCTGCCCCAGCGGAACTCTCTTTCCTTCGGCTACTGGGCTGATTCGGCTCGCAAACTTCAGATATTCCTGTTCACTTATGGCGAAATACGCTTTGATCGGTTGCACCTGCGAAACAGTCGTGAGGAGCGAGGTCGGTCCTACCAGATCGCCGATTTGCGCTTTTGCCAGCCCAGCAATGCCGTCGATGAGTGAACGCACTTTTGTGAAACTCAGGTTCAACTGTGCCTCTTCCACTTGTGCCTTCGCCGCTGAAACAATAGCTTCAGCAGCCTGGTTTGCCTGAATGTCGTTGTCCAGCTGAGCCTGTGGAATCGCGCTCTGTTTTGCGAGTGGAGTGTCACGTGCCACGTCCAGCGTTGTTTTACCGAGTTGTGCCTCGGACTGAGCCAACTGACCTTGTGACTGGGCTAACGCCGCCTCGAAAGGGCGGTTATCGATTTCGAACAGTACATCTCCTTTATGAACGAGCGTACCTTCGCGATAGTTTTGCTTGGTCAAATAACCGGTCACTTGTGGCTGAATCTGAGCATTTACATATCCATCCAGAGTCGAAATGCACTCGGTGGAAAGCGGGACATCCTCTTGGGTGACTGGTACTACCTCGACCTCTGGTGGTTGAGCTTCAACGCCCACCTTTCCCTTGCCGCATCCCAGTAACGACACCAGAAGTAGCAAGGCCGCAGCGACGGAGATTCGCCGACAACACGCAAAGCTCGGCAGGATTTTTCTTTGAATAAGTCGGTAGTGCAACAATTTACGTTCGGCTCGCATGTAGAAACTCCTGAGCGTCGGCCAACAAAGCGACACTCTCTTTCGCGGGACTAGCTCAACCGAAATGACGGCCCATTGCTCCAGTCCTCTTACGCATTCGGCTCGAACTGCGAATCTAGATTGACCAAAGCGTAGAAGCGCGCAACACAATCAGAAACTGGCAGAAGTACCAGACGAAGTTGCGATCAACGGGCCCTCATGCAGCGAATAGAGTCCCGAAGTGTGCCTGCCACGACGCGGGGTCAACTCACTGAATTCCAAACGGCCCCTTGCCATTTTGCAAACATAAGCGGAGCGCGGGATGCGGCAGCCGGGCCCCCTGTCGGAGTGCTGTGGGTGGGAGCCATTAGTCGATTGACAAACACAAGCTTCGTTCGGGTGCGAGCGACCGCCAGGAACGAACCCGTATTGGCGTTCCTCGTGTAGACGGTGAAAAGCACCGCACCAACAAAAAAGCGAGGCAGAGACTAGTTGTTCAAACTCAACCAGCTAAAGACAATTGCGACGACGCTTTCATCTGTTCCCGGCAGACAGGCACAGCTGAGTCCGCTACATTCGCTGGATGACGCACCTCAGCACAGCCGATCGAGGTGCTCCTTCCGGTGATGGAAGCAGCCGCGGTCCCGAGACTTCTCATCCGCTGCCACGAGTGTTGCTCGCCGATGATCAAGAAGAAATGCGCATAGCATTGGCCTCGATGCTTGCACATGAGTGTGAAATCGTTGGAGTGGCCGAAAATGGGCAGCGAGTACTCGAACTTGTACTCACGAAATCGCCCGATGTCCTGCTCCTTGACATTTTTATGCCAGTGTTAAGTGGTATAGAAGTCGCTGCACGTCTGAATGCATCGGGATGTTTGACTAAGGTCGTCTTCGTAACCATCCACGATGACCCGGACTTCGTCAGAACTGCAATGTCTGTGGGTGCTCTCGGATACATTTTGAAGACGCATCTCGCTGCAGACCTGATCCCTTCTATTCGAAGCGTTATGGAAAACCGCCTTTATATCTCTCACTTCTTGCATTCGCTACAGTCTTGACTCTTGCGGGGCAACAAGATTTTTACGCATGGCGGCGGAGTCCGGGTGAGGTGCCCCAACGAAGGAGAACGTCAGCACTGGCATGACTAACAGTTATCGGGAGGTGCTGATTCCAATAGAGTTGCTGGCAGGAACGCGTCTGAAAAAGAGTTAGTGAAATGAAGTTCGACGCAGCTAGCGCGGGCAATCATCCTAAAGTCCGCCTCCTCATTGCGGATGATCACACGCTGCTGGCTGAGGCGTGCAAAAACCTGCTAGAACCTGAGTTTCAGGTTGTCGGAGTTGTCAACAACGGCCGAGATCTATTGCGTGCTGCTGAAAGTCTAAAGCCGGATATCGTGATTCTAGATATTGCCATGCCACAATTGAATGGCTTGGACGCAGCAGAGCAAATCAAACGAATGATGCCGTCCTGCAAGCTCGTGTTCATGACAATGAATATGGAACCAGATGTCGCGGCCGAGGCGTTTCGCAGAGGAGCGTCTGCGTATGTGGTAAAGAGCGCTACAGCGGCGGAACTGGTTACTGCTATTCGACGCGCTCTCCGGTCTGAGTCCCACTTGTCACCGCTTATCACAAAGGACACTGTGGACTTCCTTTTGCGAAAGGGAGGTTCCTTCTCAGAAGAAAAGAGACTCACACCGCGACAGAGTGAGATCCTGCAACTTCTCGCAGAAGGTATGTCAATGAAGGAAATCGCGAGCGTGCTGAACCTGAAGCCCGGGACGGTTGCATTTCACAAATACAATCTCATGCAAACCCTCGGCGTCAGGACCAATGCCGGGCTGCTGCAATACGCGATTAAGCATCATCTGATCAGCTGAGCCACCCGCTCTTCGTCCTTCTTATTGTGGAGATCTGATTAGCCTAGAGCTCAAATCCAGCGAATTCACTCAAGCTAGCAAAACTGACAGTCAGCAGGCGTGCAGCCGAACCGCACACTTCAAGTGTTGCGCATGGTGGCCCATGAGCCCCGCTAGCACACTTCACGCATCCCAACAGCAATCAGTCTCGCGGCAAGCAAGAAGACGCGGAACCGAGAACGGAATGGCCGCATGGGTATTGGTGTCGATCATTCTTTCTACATGTGTTGCACACTCGTTCGGGCAAGAACCGAGCACTTTACCCGAGAACCCCGAAGTGGCTGTTGAGAACGCGGGAGCACCTGTTGAAATCGATGGAAGGCCGATACTCGTTGTGTACGCGCGTGTTGGAGGGTTTACCCCGGAGGAGCGAGCCCGCGCGATCGAGCAACGAATCGTCTCCCTGGCCAGAAACAGGAGCATTCCGATCGATGCCATCCATAGCGAAAATCGCGGGGCGTGGACCGAGATTATTGCCGGCACCGACCGAATTATGGGAATTACCGAAGCGGATGCGGCAGGGGCAGAAAGAGCGCGCCCGAATTAGCGTCGGAGTATACCGAGATCGTCCGTCTGGTTGTGAAGCAGTATCGTGAAGATCACACGTTAGGACGAATGATCAGGGGCGGCATCTATGCACTGATAACCACTGCTGTTTGTATTTTACTTATCGTTGGACTCTTTAGAGTCCGCAAGAAGTTGAGCAAGCGGCTCACAGATCGGATCACTCGGGGAGAGCACGAAACTCCGGCTGAGGTGATCGGGTTTCGAGTCGGCCATTACTTCGCGCAGCCACTGGTTGTAATCAGTCGGGCAGCTTTCTAGATCTTGCTCGTAGCTTTGGCGCAAGCATATTTCACTCTGCTCCTGGGTCTCTTCGCCTCGACTCAATATACGTCTTATCAGATGACCCGTTGGCTCTTCTCGGAGTCTGCGAAGTTCGGAAACAGCGTAATCGCCTATATTCCGAATCTAGTTCTTCTTGCAGTCATCTGCGTCGTTACCTCTTATCTCATTCGGGTCAATCAGTACTTTTTTGGAGAACTCCGAGATGGGAAGGTCACTATTGGGGGATTCTATCCCGACTGGGCGGAGCCGACGGCAAAACTCGTGAGAGCACTTATTCTGCTGGCATCAGTCATCGTTGCCTTCCCACATCTGCCTGGATCCGAAAGCCCGGCTTTCAAAGGCATTTCGGTCTTTCTTGGAGTTCTGCTTTTCCTCGGCTCTACGTCGGCTGTCGCGCACGGTGTCGCAGGGACTATTCTCACCTACATGCGCGGTTTTCAGGTGGGGGATTTTGTGCGTATCGGGAATGATGTCGGAGAGGTCATCGAAAAGAAGCTGCTGGTTACACGGATCTGTACGCAAAAGAGTGAAGTGATCACCATACCTAATGGCACGGTGCTGGGTGGAGTGGTCGTGAACTACAGCGCAGAGGCAAGAAAGCGAGGAGTGATCTTTCATACCGTCGTAACCATTGGGTACAACGCTCCGTGGCGCCAAGTCCACGACCTGCTCGTGGCCGCCGCCCTTGCTACCGAGGGCATTCTGCATGATCCTCTGCCCTTCGTCCTCGAGACCGGGTTGAATGATTTTTACGTGTCCTACGAACTCAATGCGTACACGGCAAAACCGCGTGAGATGCAGAATATCTACTCCGCGCTTCACCAGAATATCCAAGACAAATTCAATGAATCTGGGGTAGAGATCAATTCGCCTCACTACGCGGCATTGCGCGATGGCAATGTGACCACGATTCCACAAAAGTATGTTCCCAAGGAATATAAACATCCGGTATTCGAGGTACACGAGGTTGATTCGTCATTGACGCGTCCCGCAGGTCACCAGCAAGGGGAAAAATGTCAAGCCCCTGACATCGAGCTAACGCAGAGATAGTACGAAATCGCAGCCATTAACTGTAATGATTGACAGTTGGAACCAACGTTTCGAGAATCTAAATTGCATTGCCTTGGGGGAGACAATGCATCAAAGAATGGCCCAGCTCTGGCACATGATTCGCTTGGTTCGGGAAAGTGTCTTTCCGTATGAGATTCGATGGGGCATAGAAGAAGTGGAAAAGACAACGCACGAAAGGCAGTCGCATCAAGTGCAGTCGTCGAGCATCATCAGGTCACACCGCCCGTCCTTTTGGGAGGAACCCCACGCCTTCCAGGCAGACTTAATTCCGCATGTGTCAGCCGGCAACGCTCGGAAAACCGCGCATCCGTAATGAGACGTCTGATCCTGTGCGGACCCAGCGGGTCGGGGACGCCTTCAATCACGCAGGCTTGTCCTCGAGCAGTTGCTCGGGGCGACGCAACAGGACCCTCCCACGGCTCTTTGAGATTGAGCCATTTTTCCGCCACTCACTGAGAAGCCTGCTAACGGTAAACGGGGTGAGATTCGCAGTGTTGGCTAGCTGTTCGTTCGTGATCTCAAGGTGGATCCCGTCTCTACATTGAAGTCCGATTCCTTGACTCAGGCTGATCAGCACATGCGCAAGCCGTTCACGGGCGCTACTGCAGACGAGACTCAAATGTGTCGCCAAATACCAGACCAGATAGTCGCAGGCAATTCCCAATCCACTCTCCAGCATTCTGGGGCATCGGGTTGCCAGGCTTCGAATTGCGTCTCGCTGCCAAACGAGTACCTGACTGTCCTTGACTGCTTCTGTGCTCACAACAAACCGCGCAGGCTCGGTCAGCAGAGTTGCACCACCGAATATTTCGCCTGGAACTAACCAAAATAGATTTATCTTTTGCCCTGAAGGTGTGATGAAGAAATAGCGTGCCGATCCGTTCACCAGCATGAATAATCTGTCGGCCTGCGTTCCTTGCTCAGCAATGACTGAGCCGATTCGGTAGGTACGGTAACGCGCCTCAGCCAGGACGATATTCTTTTCACGCTGGGAGAGTCCTTGCAAGAATCTTGCTCGATACAAAACAGGATTCGTTGCGGAGGTTCGGCGCGGGGCGGTTTCATCGGACTGGTGGATCTGCTTTGCTGTCTTTGAATGGTCCAGCTCGGTCGCGATATCCGGTGCAAGATACGAGGACATTGTTCCCTCAAGAGTCAGCGCTCAATACGCGTTCAATCCGCGGGCACGAAAACTATCGCGCACGATTCCCACATGTTGAGCAGAAGGCGGCTGGACATGCTGAAGTGTGTAATTCAGGTTGAGTTCCTTCCACTTGTACTGTCCCAGTTGGTGAAATGGGAGAATATCGACACGTTCAATGTTGCCCAGCTGCGCCGCAAAATTGGCAAGTTGCCCGACATCGTGGGGATCATCTGTCAGGTCGGGTACGAGCACGTACCGCAACCAAACAGGACGCTTGCGCGACGCCAAGCGCCGGGCAAATTGCAGGACCGGATCAATCGCTGTTGCGGTTAGATATTGATGTAGCTCCGGATTCCAGCATTTGATGTCCAGCAGCACGAGATCGATTGCATTCAGTTCCTGATCGGAAAGGCGATTCCCGAGGCTGCCATTCGTATCCAGAGCGGTGTGAATGCCCATGTTCTGAGCAGCGCCGAGCAGCCTGACTGCGAACCGATCCTGCAGCAGCGGCTCGCCGCCGCTCAGCGTAAAACCTCCTGCCATTACTTTCAACCCGTGCCTGTATTTGCGCAGCTGTTCTATCGCCATCGAGAGTGTTACTGGAATCCCGTTGTTGACGTTCCAGGTGTCGGGATTGTGGCAGTAGAGACATCGAAACTGGCAGCCGGTTGTCCAGGCAACCAGGCGAACCCCAGGCCCGTCAACGGTTGAGCCTGTTGTAAACGAGTGCAGGAATCCCATTTCGCCGCTGGCTAGGGCCTGGCGCACCTGGGCTTCCGGCATCTTCGAGCCCAAATTTCGGCGGAGTTCGAATGGGCTTTCGGCTTGAAGCGGAGGGTATTGCAATTCCGTCGCGGTATTCATAGGCGCTCAGTTCCCGTGGAAGGTACGATGAATCACATCCATCTGCTGCTCGCGCGTGAGGCGCACGAAGTTGACGGCGTAACCAGAGACGCGGATTGTAAGATTCGGATAATTCTCTGGATGATCCATGGCATCAAGCAGAGTTTCGCGGTTAAGAACATTCACGTTCATGTGATAACCAGTAACGTTAAAGAAGGCATCGAGCATACCCCGCAAGTTAAGGATGCGGTCTTCCGTGACCCTTCCAAGGCTCTCTGGAATCAATGTGGCGGTCAGCGATATTCCGTCAGCAGCATCTCGATAGGGGATTTTCGCGACCGATGCAGCAGAGGCATGGATGCCATGCTTGTCGCGTCCGTGCATGGGGTTCGCACCAGGTGCAAACGGCTCCCCGCGCTTGCGCCCGTCTGGAGTGTTCCCCGTATTCTTCCCGTAAACAACGTTAGACGTGATCGTCAGTACCGACTGCGTGTGCAGAGCATCGCGATATGTCGGGTACTTTCGCAGCTTGTTCATAAACGCGCTGACTGCCCACGACGCAAGTTGATCGACGCGATTGTCATTGTTTCCAAACTGAGGAAACTCACCGCTGATCTGGTAGTCGGTAACAAGTCCCGTCTGGTCACGCAGCACTTTCACTTTCGCATAGCGGATCGCCGAGAGACTGTCAGCGACGACGGACAAGCCCGCGATTCCAAATGCCATGGTCCGTAAAGGAGAGTAATCGTGCAGGGCCATTTCCAGGCGCTCGTATGCATATTTGTCGTGCATGTAGTGAATTACATTCATGGCATTGACGTAAACCCCGGCCAGCCAGTCCATCATTCTGTCGAATTTGGCGAGGACGTCGTCGAAGGCCAAGGAGTCTCCAGCTACCGCGCCATAGGCCGGACCGACCTGCTCGCCCGTAATCTCGTCCCGGCCACCGTTAATGGCGTACAACAGGCACTTCGCCAGATTGGCACGGGCACCAAAGAATTGCATTTGTTTTCCTACCAGCATCGGGGAGACGCAGCACGCAATGGCACCATCGTCGCCCCATGAACGGCGCATGATTTCGTCACTCTCAAATTGAATGGAACTCGTTTCGATAGCCACTCTGGCTGCAAAGCTTCGAAACGGGTCGGGTAAACGTGGCGAATACCAAATGGTCAGATTTGGTTCCGGAGCTGGGCCGAGGTTGTAAAGTGTCTGGAGAAACCGGTAGCTCGTTTTGGTGACAAGTGGTCGACCATCATCACCCAAGCCGGCGATGGATTCGGTGACCCAGGTTGGATCGCCCGCAAACAGCTCGTCGTACTCCGGTGTGCGCAGGAAACGCACAAGCCGCAACTTGATGACAAAGTCATCGACGATCTCCTGCGCTTGCTCCTCCGTGAGAGTTCCACTTCGCAGATCACGCTCGAAATAGATATCGAGGAACGTGGACGTGCGGCCGAGGGACATCGCCGCGCCGTTTTGCTCCTTTACCGCGGCGAGATAGCCAAAGTAAAGCCACTGTACAGCTTCCTGAGCGCTGCCAGCCGGTTTGGAGATGTCAAAGCCGTAGCTCGCCGCCATCTGTTGCAATTCTTTAAGCGCACGAATCTGTTCTGCAAGTTCCTCGCGATCGCGGATGATCTCGTCTGTCGACATCGCAGAATCGAGACCTTGTTTCTCCTGGTTTTTGGTTTCCATCAGTCGGGCGACTCCGTAGAGCGCCACTCTGCGGTAGTCACCGATAATACGGCCGCGCCCATAAGCGTCAGGGAGTCCCGTGAGGATGTGCGAGCTCCGACAGCGTCTTATATCTGCAGTGTAGGCATCAAATACAGCGTCGTTGTGGGTCCTGCGGTACTTCGTAAAAATCTCGACCACCTGCCGGTCTGGCTCATAGCCATAGTTTTTCAAGGCGTTGAGCACCATACGAAAACCGCCGTTCGGCATGATGGCACGCTTCAGTGGTGCGTCCGTCTGCAGGCCGACGATGACTTCGTTGCTTTTGTCAATGTATCCAGGGGCATGTGCCGTGATCGAACTCGGGAGCTGGGAGATGTCGAGCACGCCCTTTTTCCTTTCTTCGCAGAACAGTTCGTTCAACTTGGCCCAGAGTTGATTTGTCCTCTCGGTGGCTCCTGTGAGAAACGACTCGTCTCCGTAATAGGGGGTATAGTTTTGCTGAATGAAATCTCGAACGTTGATCTCGCTTTGCCAGAGACCGAATCGGAAGCCGGCCCACTGCGATGTTGTCTTCTCTACAATCGTGGATTCGAGAGTCGCGGTCGACATAATTTTCTCGCTTTCGGCGTCAGGCGACGGCCTGCAGCAAACCAAGGAGCGCACCAGTGTGCCGTGCGATCATGAGCTCTTCATTGGTCGGGATGATCCAGGTTGAGACCTTGCTTTGGCGAGTTGAGATTCGCGAAGCATTTTTGAGATTGGCCTCGGTATCCAACTGCACTCCTAGCCAGGCAGAAGCTTCGCAGATTCGCTTGCGAATCTCCGGTGAGTTCTCGCCAATGCCAGCGGTGAATACGAGTCCATCCACGCCACCAAGAACAGCGGCTAGGGCGCCAATCTCCTTAGTCGCGCGATAGACGAAATAATCAATGGCTAATTTCGCTTCGGGCGCGTCGGAAACGAGAAGTTGGCGCATGTCGTTGCTAATTTCAGAAATTCCGAGCAGACCCGATTTCTTGTACAGAATGGTCTCGATCTCTTTTGCGGAGAGTCCGAGACCTTGATAGAGATAGAGAACTACGCCAGGGTCAAGTGCACCAGGCCTCGTGCCCATGCAGAGTCCATCCAAGGCCGTGAAACCCAGAGTGCTATCAACGCTGATTCCATTCTCGAGAGCACATAGGCTCGCACCGCTGCCTAGATGTGCCACGATGACGCGGTCGCGTGCGATTTCCGGGGCGACATCGGGCAAAACGGACGCGATGTATTCATACGATAGCCCGTGAAACCCATAGCGCTGCACCCCAGACTTTCGGACCTCTTTCGGTAATGGAACCAATTTTGTTACAGCGTTGTGAGTCTGGTGGAAGCTGGTATCGAAACAGGCAACTTGTGAAACGTCGGGCATGCGCTCGCTGATTCGGTCGATGGCCGCGAGGTTATAGGGCTGGTGCAACGGAGCAAGAGGTATCAACTGATAGAGGTCGGCCAGGACGTCGCGCGTGATTAAGACGGGACGATCGTAACGCGCACCGCCATGAACGACCCGGTGCCCAACGCCTACGACCCGAGCTTTACCAAATTTCCACCGCAGCCAGGAGGCTAACGCGTCAATTGCCGCTCGCCCGTCGCAAACCGAATCCTCCAATTTGGTTTCAGTCAGAATTGCGCCGTGACCGTCTTTTGCAGAGAGATGCGGGGCAGTGCCAATTCCATCAATCTGGCCACGAGCTTCTAATTGCCAGCTTCCGGTGCGAGGCCGGCGGAATACACAGAATTTCAGGCTTGAAGATCCGGCATTCAGAACAAGAGCGTAGTCGTCCATGTTGAGGCCCCCTACGATTTCTTTCGTCGTGCATGCGCAGCCATCATGGCG
Organism: Candidatus Sulfotelmatobacter sp.; assembly: GCA_030039195.1. Classification (GTDB taxonomy): domain Bacteria; phylum Acidobacteriota; class Terriglobia; order Terriglobales; family Acidobacteriaceae; genus Sulfotelmatobacter. The sequence continues at coordinate 4,033 of JASHQK010000664.1, read as the reverse complement.
ACCGCGCAACTGGCAATTCGGGAACGAACGCTGTCAGCCCGGCTTGTGAGTATGATTGGAACTCTGGCGCCCAAAACCAGACCGGCACTATCAGCGTTAGCAAGGAAGGTGAGCTGCTTCGCCAGGATATTTCCTGCCTCGAGATCCGGGGCGAGCAAGATGTCGGGATCTCCAGCAACGTCGGAGAGAATGCCCTTAGTCCTGGCTGCCACGCTGCTAATGGCGTTATCAAATGCCAATGGACCTTCTAAAAGGCCACCCTTGATTTGTCCGCGTTCCGCCATTTTGCAGAGGGCAGCTGCATCGATGGTGGCGGGCATCTTCGATGTAACAGTTTCGACCGCCGCTAGGATGGCCACCTTCGGCCACTTGCGTCCCAATGACACGGCGAGATCAATAGCGTTTTGGCAGATATCAACCTTGTCTTCCAAAGTCGGAGCGATATTAATTGCACCGTCGGTCACAATCAGCACCTTGTGGTAAGTCGGAACATCCATCACGAATGCGTGGCTAATCCGGCGTCCTGTGCGTAATCCCCCGTCTCGGGAGACGACAGCAGCCATGAGTTCGTCGGTGTGCAAGCTTCCTTTCATGAGGAGTTCCGCTTTCGCCTCACGCAGCAGCTCCACGGCCTTTGCCGCGGCTGCGTGGCTGTGCGGAGCATCGACGATCTCGATGTCACGAAGATCGATGTGGGCAGAATCGGCTGTTGATTCAATCTTCGACCGCGGACCAATGAGAATAGGTACAATAAGGCCCTCGCGGGCGGCCTCGACTGCTCCCGACAGCGACGTTTCCTCGCAAGGATGCGCCACCGCTGTTGGAATTGGATCCAGCTTCGAACATCTGGCCAGCAGTTGCTCGTACTTGCCCGTTCCGGTTTCTATGTCGTGGGTCAGACTACTCACGGTTATGCCTCCGATTTCAAAATCGCGATAGAAACTCGAGCTTTGAGTCCTGTCTCCTTCAGGAAACAAGTGAGTCCGATTGCGATCGCCACCCCCAACAACAGAGGTGCAAATGCAATCTGGTAATGTTGAAGTTGCAACGCCCCCGACTCTCCAGATAGATGATGTAGCAACCAGCCGAAGAGCGGACCGAGCAATGCACTGAAAGTGAAGTTAAGAAAATTCACAACGCCGGTAGCTATGCCCCCGAACTGCGGAGGATTGGCTTCCTTGATTACTGTGTAGGGGATCATGGCAGAGCCAGAGGCAATCCCTGCAATCAGACCGATCACATAGCGAGGAAATACATCGGTGCGACCAAAAAGAATCCAAGAGAGGCTGACCATCAGCAATCCCGCGGCGCCGATGATGACAGGCTTCCTGCGTCCAATACGATCGGAGAGGAAGCCCAGGAGGGGACAGCCGATGATCCATCCCAAAGGGACCGTTGCAGTCCGGAACACTGCCGAGGCATAGTCGAGACCGTGCGCGTCCTGCAGGTAGCGGACTCCCCAAACCATGTCGAAGATCGTTGTGGGAATGAAAAGCAGTCCGGAGATCAATCCGCACAAAACAGATTGAGGGTTCTTGAAAACAAGACAGAAGCCTTGGGTGATTGATTGCTGCCCGCTGGAGCTTTCATACGTTTCATTCTTTGGCAAGAGAAGAAACAACGCCACCGAGATCACGAGGATCAATATGCCAAGGCCCTTCCAAAAGGTAGCCCAAGCTATCCCGTTTGCGATCATTGGACCGACGATGAACTGGCCCGCAGCCCCGCCGGCCATCCCGAACATCTGAGTAGCGCCTATAAGAGTAGCGGCCTGCGAAGGAGGAAAATATTCCGAAGCGATGTAGATGGCACCCACCGGTGCGAATACTCCTCCTGCCCCCTGCAGTAACCTCCCGACACTTCCTGCGGTGCTGTTGCCAGCTGCAAATAACAGGGCACCGAAGCCGGCTACTGCCGCCGCAATCGGAACCACCTTTCGAGGGCCAAATCGGTCCATGCCTGCACCGGCAACCAGGCTGAAGGGCGAGTATCCGTAATAGAAGAGCCCTGCGATTGAGGCCGTGCTCACCATCGTCGTGCCGAATGCAGCGGAAATCTGCGGCATCATGACCGACGGAGCTGAGCGCAACACATACTGGAAGAAATAGTAGATCGCGGCTACGAGCCATGCGGTAGCCGCGATCTTCATGCTCACGCGCTTGTTGAGTTGGCCCCCTTGGTCTACGATCACAGGAGCAAAAGTAGCCTTGGGAGCTTTCGGTTGAGTCGCCATTTGGATCCTTCAGCAGAGCACTAGCGATACTGCTAAACCGCCTTCAGAAGTTTCCTTGTACTTGGCGTTCATTTCCTTAGCGGTGAGGGCCATGGCGGCAATGGTCGTGTCCAGATCCACCCGCCGCTCTTCCGGATTCTCTTCACTCGCAATGCAATATGCTGTCCAGGCCTTGACGGCCCCATACGCACACCGCTCGATGCATGGAACTTGCACATAGCCAGCCACCGGGTCACACGTCATTCCGAGATGATGTTCCAGCGCGGATTCTGCGGCGTTGGAGACAACCTTCGGTTTCGCACCCGCAGCCTGCGCAATCATGGCAGCCCCCATCGATGACCCGACACCAACTTCTGCCTGACAACCACCTTCCGCGCCGGAGAGGGTCGCGTTGTGTTTGCACAAATAACCGATCGCAGCTGCGGCCAGCAGGCCTTCGCGAACTTTCTGTTGTGGAGTGTTGAGATCGTTGAGGGACTTGAGAATCGCTGGGATGATTCCCGCCGAGCCCGCCGTCGGTGCGGTGACGATGATGTGGCCGCGCGCATTCTCTTCTCCCATGGCGAAACCGTAGGATGCGATCTGCGTGACAGCTCTCCCAGCCGCTCCTTTCATGCTGGTTTTCAAGTTCCGCTGCATTTCAGCTGCCTTGCTGTGCAGCTTAATAGGGCCTGGCAGCACGCTCTCAACGGTCAATCCAGTGTTGACGCCACGCAGCATGACTTCTGAAACCTGGTCGAGGAATTCCCAGATATCTTTTTCGCTCTTGCCAGAGATTGAGATCTCGTTAGCCAGCAGCAGTTGAGGCAGAGGGACCTGGTCGTCAAAGAGGTACTTCTTCAGGTCCTTGGCATGCTCGTACGGATATTTTGGTTGCCCTTTGTCGGGGAGCTTGTAGCCCTTCCACTCGATGAAGCCGCCGCCCACGGAGTAATACTCGAGCTCATACAGAGTCTCGTCGCCGGCAAGCAGTTTCGCCGTCATCGTGTTCGGATGCGGGAAGTCCCCTTTTGCCGCATCGAATATGATGTTTTGGAGAGTCAGGTTCAAAGTGGTCGGTCCAAGCGTTACTTTGTGGACCTCTCCGGGGTTTGCCGCAAGCGAGTCGAGAAACTCGGGCGGACAGGTTGCAGGTGCCTTGCCAAGGAGGCCGGCAAGAGAGGCTCTGTCGGTGCCATGACCCTTACCAGTCGCGCTGAGGCTTCCAAACAGATGTACCTTTAGATCCGTCGCGCGTTTTAGCTGGTCATCTGGAAGCTTAGAGACTCTCTGAAAGAAGTCGTATGTAATTCGCATTGGCCCCATGGTGTGCGAACTCGACGGGCCCGGACCCATTTTGTAGAACTCCTCAAGCGTAGTCATGATCGGGCCCTTCGACGCCTCGACTAGGTTCACGTCCGAAGAATCGGCTGGCTGCGGCGTCGGAGCCGTTGCTTCTGTAGGTTCCTTGTGAGAGCAGCCGGCCAGCAATGCGACGGCCGATGCGGCCAGCGCAGTGTATCCAAATTGCCGGCGGTTCAGGCCGGATGAGCTCTCGACAGTCGCTACTGGTGGCGCACACGTTGCGCATCCAGTCGTGTTACATCCGCCGCACCCGTCTGAAGAGGTGTTGATGACCTTTAATGGGTTCTCCATTGCTCTCTCCTTACGCCGAGTCCGACAAGCTGGCGCTCGGGTCCATCGCTTAGACTCCTCAGCTAGACACTGGAGGCACACCGAATGGCGCCCAAGAGGATGTGAATTGACTCAGACTTTCGCTCGGTCGCACCGATAGGAGTCTCGGATACTGATTCGCGGATG
>JASHQK010000663.1 GCA_030039195.1 Candidatus Sulfotelmatobacter sp. | reverse complement strand
AGCGGCAATGTGACGCTCACCTCGAACGCGACGAATCCGACGCTGACGATCCCACTTTCTGGCACAGGGGTCGCGGCCGTGGGACAACTTAGCGTGAGTCCGACGACTCTGAGTGTTGGCAGCGTAGTCGTTGGGACCAGCGGATCCGCGTCCGGCAGCCTGACGGCCAGCGGTGCCAGCGTCACTGTCTCCGGGGTCAGTTCGAGCAACTCATTGTTCAGCGTGGGTGGATTGTCTCTGCCTGTGACCATCCCGGCTGGCCAGAGCACCCCCTTTTCAGTGACGTTCACGCCGACGGCGACTGGATCGGCGAGCTCGACGCTTACTTTCACGAGTAATGCTCAGCCTTCCACGACGACCGAAACGGTGACGGGCACGGGAGACGCAGCGCCGACGTACAGTGTAAGTCTGTCGTGGAATGCGAGTACATCGTCGAACATTTCTGGCTATAACATCTATCGCGCGGTGTACACCACCTCCTGCGGATCCTTCTCGATGATCAACCCGTCCCTGAATCCGAGTACCTCCTATAGCGACTCCTCAGTCACGGACGGCACGTCGTACTGCTACACGACGACTGCGGTGAATTCGAGCAACCAGGAGAGCGGCTACTCGAACATCGTTTCCAACATTCAGATTCCTGCTCCATGATCCCAGGAAAGTGAACAACAGATTTTCAGTTCGCTGAACGCAAGTGTGTCCTGCCTAACACAGCGTGGTGAGCGAAACACACATCACGCGTTGCCTGGCTTTCGGGAAACCCATCCCAAATCGGCAATCTCGTCTGATCCGCATCCTGGTTTCTAATTTGCAAGGCCGGGTTTGAGGTTTATAGTTCCCTGTCCTGGTGAGTGGCGTATGGGAAGATCTGCCTTGGCCTCGGTCCGAGTTGTTCTTGCGCTTGGTTTTGGAGTTGCGGTTCTGTTTGGGACCGTGGCGATCTGGCGCAGCGCGCGGGCGATTCGCTCTGCCACGGAGGAGGTTCAGTCCGAACGCGAGTTCGAGTTCGTGGTGCGACCTCTGCCACCCGCGGTCGACAATGGTTTTGAACCCGTCAGTTCTCCGCAGGTGTTTCAACAGGCTGCCGTCTTTCAGGATCATCTTTATATTTGCGGCCCCGCCGGGCTGGCGGAATTCGATTCTGCCGGTAGCTTCCTGCGCCAATACGCGGCTGGCATCGAGTTGCCCGGTTCGCCACTGGTGGCATTAGCTCCTGCAGTTCTTGCCGATTCGCACGAGGCCGAACTGGTTCTCGCGACTGCCAAGGATGGAATCCTTGCCTTCAACGGTCGCAGCTTTCGCCAGATCCTGCCGGCCGTCGCAGATGCTCGCGCCATCACGGCAATTTTGCCTGTCGCATCGGGCCATCTTCTGTTGGGCACAAAGAAACGAGGAGTGCTGGTCTACGACGGGAAAAAGATAACCGAACTTCATCCTACGTTGGATCGAGTCTACGTTACGGCGCTGGCAGGCAACGAATCGGATTTATGGGTCGGCACGCTCACTCGTGGCGTCCTGCATTTTCACGCGGGCGCAACCGAAAACTTTGGCGAAGCTGAGGGATTGCCCGATCCTCAGGTAGAGTCACTGGCGATTTCCGGTGATGACGCCTATGTCGGTACCGCTGACGGTGTCGGCGTCTTCCGCGCGGGACGATTTTCACGCGTGCTGGCGCCGGGAATCCTGGCTACTGCCCTGCTGGCCAACGCCAGCGAGCTTTATGTGGGCTCGGAAGATCAGGGCGTCATCGTAATTCCTCTCCAGGGGCGCCATCCGAATCCCAACCTCGGACCTGAACCGCAGTTCGCCGAGGTTCATCAGTTGTTCGCATTGAGCGATGTCGTATTTGCCGTGGCGCGCAATGGACTTTATCGCATGAACCCGCATGGGTTCGGCTGGCAGCGCACGCTCAACGCCACTTCTGGCGTGCTTACAGACCGTAACATCTCAGCCCTTGGAGCCGACGCGACTGGACGGCTGTGGGTCGGTTATTTCGATCGCGGCCTCGATCTTCTCAACTCCGATAAGAATCGGGCCATTCATGTGGAAGATGAGCACGTCTTCTGCGTAAACCGAATTTTTCTCGATTCGAAAACGGGCGCCATCGACGTGGCCACGGCGAATGGATTAGTTCGATTCAATGAGGGCGGAGCCGAAGAGCAGGTTCTAACTCGCGCCGATGGGCTGATTGCGGACCACGTCACCGACATTGTTGCCTATGGCGATGGACTGGCTCTTAGTACTCCCGCGGGCCTGACTTTTCTGGATGCGAGCGGAGCGCGCAGTATGTATGCGTTCCAGGGGCTGGTAAACAATCACGTCTATGCGCTCGGGGCATCTGGTGACGAACTCATCGCCGGCACGCTGGGCGGTTTATCGGTTTTGAACAAAGGCGATGTAACCGCAAATTACACCACGACAACTTCCAATCTGAAGCACAACTGGATCACCGCCGTTGTTCCGGTAGATTCCGGTTGGATGGTTGGTACGTATGGAGCCGGTGTGCTCGGACTTGACCTCTCCGGAAGCTTTCATTCGTTTGAAATTGCGACTGGCACGTTTGAAGTCAATCCCAACTCCATGCTGGTCACGGCGAACCATGTGTTCGCTGGGACCCTGGAACAAGGTTTGTACGTTTACGACCGGCACACCGGGCGATGGTCGGTCATTCGCGAAGGCTTGCCCTCGCCAAATGTGACCGCATTGGCGGTTGCAGATGGATTCATCTACGTCGGTACTGATAACGGTCTGGTCCGCATACCAGAACAGAAGCTGCACTCATGAAAAGCGCGTTCTTTTCCGTTCTTATTGTGCTGTTGATGTCGACCCAGGGTTTCGGTGACGCCGGAATTCTCATCCCGCGCGACAAACAGCAACCGGACCCGGCAATCCTCTCACTCGAGGAAATGGAAATTACGGTTCGCATTGATAACGGTGACGCCCGCGTCTTTGTGCGCCAGGTATTTGCCAATCATACCGGGGGAATCCAGGAAGGGAACTACATCTTTGCGCTGCCGAGCCACGCCACGATTTCCGATTTTGCGACATGGGACGGGCCGGTCCGACTGCCAGCCGTGATCCTGGAACGCAAGCGCGCCGAAGAACTTTACAACCAGCTCAAGCAGCAGGCGATTGATCCCGGCTTGCTACAAATGGGAGAGCGCGGCGCTGAAGAAGCCAAGCGATCTTCGGTGTTCAGTGCGCGCATCGTACCCATTGCGGCATGGGGAACCAAACGGCTGGAGATCGAATATCACGAGTCGATTCCGGTCGAGAATCTGAAATCGTATTTCGCGATTCCGCTGCGTCCGGACGCGTACCAGGCGCAGTCTGCAGCGCATCTTCGCATCAACTTCGATTTGCATGCGGCGCACGGCATAAGGAATTTCCAGGCGCCCGCGAAATCATTTCCTCTGCAGATCGATCAAAACACTCCTCACCTGGTCTCGGGGCACTTCGAAGGCGAAAACGTCAACCTCGGCGAAGACTTCGTGGTTACCTATGACCTTGATCCGGCGCAATCCGATACGCTGCAGGTCTTGACCTACAGAAATCCGGTGAGCGGCCAGCCTTCGCCGACCGAGACGGCTCCGATCCGCAGCGGAAGCGAGCCCGGCTTTTTCGAAGCCGAAGCGCTGCTCGGCTTTGGAAACACGCCTGCGCCGTCTGAGAAAAGCGTCGGCGGCGCACCGAAGACAGTCATCGTGCTGTTTGACACGTCGCTCTCCATGCAATGGGAGAAACTGGAGCGCAGCTATCAGGCCTTCGAAACTCTTCTGCACACGCTGCGGCCGGAAGATCATTTCGGGCTGGTGCTCTTCAACTCGGAAACGCAGGTTGTGCCCGTGGGATTGGCGGATGCGGCCAACATCCAGCGTGCCATTGCGGCCGTGCGGTCGAGCCGGCTTCGGGGCGGCACAAATCTGCAACAGACCCTGCAAGTGGGACTGGAACAACCGTCGGGGTCTGGCGGCGGGAACCAATATCTGGTGATCCTGAGCGATGGAGGGGCAACCCGCGGGCCCATCCAGAACGGAAAACTCGCGGCCTGGTATGCCTCGGCATGGACGCAGCTCCCGGAAACCCAACGGCCTCGCACCTATATTCTCGCCGTGGGTGACGATGCGAACCTGCCATTGTTTCGGCTTCTTGCACACCAGGACGGGCTCCTCGAACAAGTGCTCTCGACAGAGCCGATGGAATTCAAGCTGAATTCTTTTCTCTCGAAGATCGGCCGTAGCCCGATCGGACAGCTTGGACTCTCAGTCGCGCCCGAAGCGGCGGTCGACACCGTTTATCCGTTGCAAGCCTCAAGCTTTTCAGGTTCGCTGGCCGCATGGGTCGGTCGCTATGAAAAACCGCAGGAGAATGTGGAATTCGCCGTGCGTGGCGTGAGAGACGGCAATGCAATCGAAATGAAGGCGAAGGCGAACCTGCCTGGCGAGTCTTTTGATCATCCGCAACTGCCGCGGCTCTGGGCACGTGCCCGCGTGGACGCGCTACTGGAGAGAATAGAACGCGATGGTGAGGATCAAGCTACGGTCGACG
>JASHQK010000662.1 GCA_030039195.1 Candidatus Sulfotelmatobacter sp. | reverse complement strand
TAGTGGTGTCGTGAAACCAGGTCCCCTGCTTGCCGCTGATCAATTGCACCTTCATTCCCGGCGCAGTGCCTCGTTTTTTGGACCGACTGTGCAGGCGATATAACTAGCGGGTGTTTCCTGCGCAAGCGCCGTGCTTGATATCTAGGCACAGCTTGTTGTGGACATCAAGGATATCCCTACGATTCGTGCGAAGAAATTCATATTGTTATCCTCCCCGTACGTTCGTAATAACGCGAATACTGAATGGTCCGCCTTGTGTTTATCCGCCACTATTGCTCACTCGAACATGCTTTTTTCCGGGAGTCCGGGGATCGCCATGTCCAAGTGTAGGCCGTTTTTTTGGTGCGGTTGAGGTAGGCTCACCGATCACCGTGCCTTGAACGTTCCATCCCTAGTTGCTGCATGTGAATAGAACGCTTGTTCCTTCTGTTCTCTCGCACGCGTCGGAGTGCGCATTGGTAGGCTTGCGTATACAATCAGCGTACAGACTGGGGTTCACGGAAATGTTCAGCCGTACAATTTGCTAACGATTATCTGGTTTAGTTCCGACCGCACGACTGCTGAGTTCAGTTGGGCACCGTCTTCAGTTGCCTTGCGCGGGTGTTTTGCTTTCCGTGCAGTGAAGATCGATGAAACGTCACGCCTGTGTCGTCGCAATCAGCGAAGTGCTGTCCGTTCTCGTCGTGTGCTTCGCGCTCAGCGCCTGTCGGTCGCAACCAGTGACGTCAACTCCGACCATCGTTTTCAGTCAGGTCCCTGCCGCGAACTCTGACGTACCCGGGCGACCCCATATCATTGGCGGGAGTGTGACGGGAGCTCGACCCGGACAACGAATCGTACTGTACGCGAAGGATGTTGGAAGGTGGGGGGTACAGAGATATTCGGGTGAGCCTTTCACGAAAATACAGGAAGATGGCACCTGGTCAACCTCGACCCAACTGGGATCCGACTATGCCGCTTTGTTGGTGGAGCCTGGCTACAGCCCGCCCGAGCTCTCCGAATCTCTACCCGTCGGACCTGGTGTAGTGGCTTCGGCAGTCGTGGATGACCGAGGAACTAGGGCCGTATTTGCTCCGCCGAAAACGATCAATTTCAGTGGGTACGAGTGGGCCATCAGCAGTGGTCCCAATTACCGTGCGGGCACAAGAAATTTCTTTGACCCAGCGAATGTTTGGACAGACGCAAATGGAGCCCTGCATCTACGTATCTCGGGCAGTCCGGGCAAATGGTCGGCCGCGGAAGTGAAGCTCACGCGCAGCCTCGGGTACGGAACCTACCGCTTCCGAGTGCGGGACTCCTCTCACCTCGACCCTCCGGCCGTCTTGACACTCGTCAGCTGGGATGGTGTAGGCGCGGAAGAGAATCGGCGTGAGTTGGACATTGAGCTCAGCCGTTGGGGCGACTTCAGTCATGACAATGCAGGCTATGTCATCCAGCCTTACTACGTCCCCGCTAACGTTGTGCGATTTGGGATTCCAGCGGGCGTTTGCACGCACTCGTTTCAATGGGAACCTGGGCAGGTGACGTTTGCAACGGCGGCAGGATCAGGCGCTCCCGGAGTTCCCTTGCTTAAGCAGCATGTGTTCACCTCGGGAGTGCCTGCCGCGGGCAACGAGTCAGTGCGGATATCGCTGTACGTCTTTGACAAGGGTCCGGTGCCGCTGAAACGAGGGGACGAAGTCGTGATCGAAAAGTTCGAGTATCTTCCGTGATCTCTTGGCCGAAACTACGTCGACAGGCGCTGCATGCGATTGCGTTGCTGTGTCTCGTCAGACATGTGTACGGACTCGATCCCAATCGTCCCCTGTTCCAGTATGTCCAAGAGAATTGGATTACAGGAGATAAATTCCCAGGCGGCGCAGTCAACGCAATCGCGCAGACGCCCGACGGCTATCTCTGGATTGGTACGGACAAGGGACTGTTTCGTTTCGATGGCTTCAACTTCGAACAGGTTTCATTTCCATCTGCCACCGGCGCCTCGAATGTTCCTATCTTGGGTTTGCTGACGGATGCGAGCGGGGCTCTCTGGGTCCGGGTGCAAGGCTCGGATGTGCTGCGCCAAGAGAACGGCAGATTTGAAACCGTTGCGTATGGTACCGGCCCGATGAGTTCCCATGTCACGGCTCTTTCGAAAGACAGGAATGGTGTGGTACTGCTTTCAGACGTGATCAAGGGCACATTCCGGTTCGTCGCAGGAGATCCTCAGAGAGTTGCGACGCCCCAGATGCTGCCCGGCTCTTCGCCAGTAATCTCAATCGCTGAGACGTCGGAGGGCAAGATGTGGTTGGGGACGCTGGGTGTGGGTCTATTTCTCCTGGCGGATGACCATGCCACCGAAGTGAATGCCACATTCCCGGAACGAAAGATCAATTGCCTTTTGCCCATTGACAAAGATGATTTGCTGGTCGGGACTGATCATGGCTTATATCACTGGAACGACAGAGATTATCGTCGCGAGGCTTTGCCGGCGTCGCCCGGAAACCTACAAATTTTAAGTCTGCTGCGGGATCGTGACACGAACGTTTGGGTCGCTACTGACCGTGGCCTTTTGCGAGTCAATACACAAGGTGCATCGTTCTCTGAGGAAAAAGAACTTCGCGGCAACGGGGCCATCAATGTCCTGTATGAGGACCGTGAAGGAAATCTTTGGGTCGGCGGAGCGCGTGGTCTAGGGCGCATCCGAGACACAGTCTTCATGACATTTTCGTCCGCTATCGACCCCCGTTTTGAGAACGCCGGCCCAATTTATGTCGATGCGGAGGATCGCGCCTGGTTTGCGCCCGGCCAAGGCGGGTTAGACACGCTCAAGGACGATCACATTCAACCATTGACCGCGGTACCGGGCAACGATGTGGTTTATTCAATCGCAGGCCGCGCAAACGAACTTTGGTTAGGACGTCAGCACGGCGGGCTCACACATCTGCAATGGCGGAATGGGACCATTACTGGCCAAACTTTCACCAAGGAGGATGGGCTGGCTCAAAACAGCGTCTATGCAGTGCTCGAGAGTCGCGATGGATCCGTATGGGCTGGCACTCTAAGCGGTGGTGTCAGCAGATTCCGCGATGGACGATTCACCACGTACACTGCAGCGAGTGGTCTGGCCGCAAACACCGTGTCTTCGATCGTCGAAACTGGAGATGGGGCGATGTGGTTTGCGACACCCAATGGACTGAGTTCCCTCTCTGATGATCAGTGGAAAACGTACGGCACACGGGACGGGTTGCCTTCGGCAGATGTGAATTGTCTTTTCGAAGATTCAGAAGGAGTGTTGTGGACCGGAACTTCCGCGGGTTTGACGTTTCTCGTGTCCAGGAAAGTTCAAGTTCCGTCAATGCCAGACGTTTTGCGCGAACGCATCTTCGGTATCGCGGAAGAAAAGGCAGGGCGATTCTGGATAACCACTTCCAATCATGTGTTGCTGGTGCCACGAGACAAACTGCTGGCGGGTAAGGTTGGACAGGAAGATATCCGCGAGTTTGGTCCGGCCGACGGTCTGCCCAGCAGCGAAGGAGTCAATCGAAGCAGGTCTGTCATCAGTGACTCTGAAGGACGGATCTGGATTTCCGCAAAGGGAGGACTTTCGGTCGTCGATCCATCTCACCTGGCATCGAGTTGGCCCCCGGCCATTGCTCATGTTGAGTCAGTGAGGGCCGATGGGATGGCGATCACCCCCCTCGATTCGGTCCATATTCCTGCCGGCCACAAGAGAATCACCTTCGCATACACCGCCTTGAGCCTTGCCGTACCGGATCGGATTCGTTTTCGATATTTTTTGGAGGGCTTCGACCGGCAATGGAGCGAGCCCAATGCTGCTCGCGAAGCTGTTTACACCAATCTGGGTCCGGGCACCTACCATTTTCACCTTCTTGCCAGCAATAGCTATGGGGAATGGAATGGCTCGGAGACGGTTCTCGGTTTCGAGGTTGAGCCTGCACTTTGGCAGACGTGGTGGTTCCGGTCGGCCTTGGCGGTTCTTCTCGCAAGCATGGTGTTCGTGTTTTTCCGACTTCGCATGCGTCGACTGAGCCAGCAGCTGAACCTGCGTTTCGAAGAACGCCTCGCCGAACGAACCCGTATCGCGCAGGAGCTGCATGATACGTTATTGCAGGGATTTCTCAGCGCGTCCATGCAACTGCATGTGGTCGATGATCAGCTTCCGGCGGATTCACCTGCCAAACCTCTAATGAGTCGCGTTCTCACGCTGATGAGCCGGGTAATCGATGAAGGTCGGAACGCGGTCCGTGGTTTGCGTTCCGCGCATGATGATTCAAACGATCTCGGGCAAGCGTTTTCCCGTGTTGCGCAGGAACTTGTCATCCAGCAGGAAGTTGACTTTCGCGTCGTCATGGAGGGCCTGCCGCGAGCATTGCATCCCGTGATTCGAGACGAGGTGTACCGCATTGGCCGCGAATCCCTGGTCAATGCATTCCGACATTCGCGCGCGACCAAAATTGAGGTTGAGGTTGACTATTCCGCCAGCAATCTTCGGATTCTGGTCCGGGATAACGGTTGCGGAATCGATCCTCAGGTCCTGCGCGCGGGGCGCGAAGGGCATTGGGGTCTTCCTGGTATGCGCGAGCGCGCGGAAAAGGTCGGGGCAAAATTCAGGGTATTGAGCCGTGCAGAGGCGGGAACGGAGGTTGAGTTGACTGTGCCTGGCCAAGTCGCGTTTCAATCTCATACGTTTGCGCGTCCGCGGCAATGGTTAGCCAGATTCAACTCAAGTTCGGCCGCACATGAAGCCAACGAGAGAGAAAGTAAGCAGCCATGAGCACGACGACCAGTATCCGCGTCTTCAGCGTTGACGACCACCCTTTGTTGCGCGAAGGCATCGCCACTTTGATCAAGAGCCAGCCGGACATGGTCCTTGTCGGCGAGGCGTCCACGGGGCGTGAAGCCATTCAGCAATTTCAGAAGCACCAACCGGATGTCACGCTCATGGACTTGCGCTTGCCCGACATGAGTGGCATTGATGCGATGATCGCGATTCGAACGGAGTTTCCTGATGCTCGCATTGTCATGCTCACCACGTTTGAAGGCGATGTGGAAATCCAACGCGCCCTGGAGGCCGGGGCTCGCGGCTATATGTTGAAGAGCATGCCTCCAAAAGAATTGCTGGAAGTGATCCGGCAGGTGCATGCCGGCAAAAAGCGTATTTCGGCTGAAATTGCCGCTCAAATTGCAGAGCACATCAGTGATGAAGCGCTGACTGAACGCGAGGTGGAAGTGCTTCGCGAGATTGCGGGCGGCAACCGAAACCGGGACATTGCCGAAAAACTGTTCATCACCGAAGAAACGGTCAAAGTCCACATCAAACACATCATGGACAAACTGGGCGCCAGCGATCGAACCCAGGCGGTCGCCATTGGTGTTCGCCGCGGCATCATTCACCTCTAGCCACCCTCCTGAACAACCGCAGATACCTCGATGGTGGTACGGAGCAATTCCGGGTTCTAGGGATGCGTCCGGTCAAGAAACTGTCTAGCCTGTTAGCGTTGAGCAAACTGACTCTGCGATCGACTTTCCCGATGTTCCCTGATGGCCTGCCTGGCTTCGGACTGCTCTTGCTGCGGGCCACTGGTGCAGTGGCACTCGTGTCTTACAGCATAATTCATCTCATCAGCGGGCAAGATGCGAAGGTGTTGACCCTGATCGTGGCGATGCTCTCGTCCATAGGTGGGTTGTTGCTCCTGTTTGGACTGTTCAACTGGTTAGCTTGTAGTCTCAGCGCTCTGTTCAGCTTGGGAACCGTCCTTGCCCTGATACCCACGCCCATGTTGAACGGTGCATCAGCCAAGTTCTGCGCGGCATTCACGGCCGTCATCGCAATCGCACTCTTGTGCCTTGGTCCGGGGGCATATTCGCTTGATGCGCGACGCCACGGACGCCGCGAGATCATCATTCCCGCACGACCCCGCTCTTCAGACGGCGGTCCTCTTTGACGCTCACTGAAGTACCCCGATCGAGTTATCTGGTTTTCAGTCTTCTGGGGTAAAGAAAAAACACTGCATGTTGGGATGCGCTCTAATCTGCCATTTTGCGAGAGTAGCCATCACACGCAAAACACCAACAGTAGTTGTGGGCTTGAAGGAATGGGGACTATGAGCACTCTCGAATTGCCTGCCCAAATGAGCCCTTGCCTCCGGATCTTCATCGGGTTACTGCTCGATGGTTCGACGGCAACGGTTACGCGTGAAATCCAGGGGCTGCCGTCAGCCCTCGTCATCACCGCGGAGAACGATACTCTTCGCGCCGAAGTTGACGCGTATGCCGACAAACTGATGGGTGCGGGATCGCAGTCGCGGCGAAACGACGGCAGGCCGTCAGACTGGGCCACGCGGTGATGGATGCATTTGGATGTGACGTTTTCAAAGCGAAATGAATGGAGCGATTTCACGATGAAACACCAAGCAATGCGACGGAAACTCAAAACAACAACAGTTTTCACAGCCCTGCCGATCATCGCCATGACGCTCGGCATGGGAAAGGAGCTTATGGCACAAACCAACGAATCGAAAGCGGTAAGGAATATCGTTCTCGTTCACGGCGGCTTCGTGGATGGATCTGGCTGGCAAGGCGTCTACAACACCTTGAAAAAGGATGGCTACACGGTCACGATCGTGCAAAATTCGACCATAACACTCGCGGACGACGTGGCGACAACGAAGCGAGCTATTGCTACACTCAATGGCCCCGTCATTCTCGTCGGTCACTCTTATGGTGGCGCGGTCATCACCGAAGCGGGGACCGATCCCAAGGTGGCCGGGTTGGTGTACATCGCCGCCTTTGCGCCTGACAAAGGCGAGTCCGTATCCTCGCTGATTAAGAGTGCGCCCGCTGGTGCTCCTCAACCGCCGATCCTCCCGCCGGTCGACGGCTTTCTGATGCTCGACAAGGCGAAGTTCCCAGTGTCGTTCGCCGGTGATGTGAGCCCAGAGGAAGCGGCATTCATGGCTGACTCGCAAGTACCGTGGGGCGTGAATGCGCTGGGAGGCACAATCACCGAACCGGCATGGAAGGCGAAACCCAGCTGGTACCTGCTCACGACCGAGGATCGAATGA
Source organism: Candidatus Sulfotelmatobacter sp. (assembly GCA_030039195.1). Lineage (GTDB taxonomy): Bacteria > Acidobacteriota > Terriglobia > Terriglobales > Acidobacteriaceae > Sulfotelmatobacter. Next base: position 2,119 of record JASHQK010000662.1, on the reverse strand, counting down.
TTCCGCCCGACGCGCAGCGAATGATGTCGAAGCGTGCGGGTGCAACGGTCGTCGAAGTCAAAGGCAGCCACGCCATCTACGTGTCGCAACCACAAGCAGTCGCTCACATCATTGAAGCGGCGGCAAAGGGTGCCTTGGTGGCGGAGCAAGAAAAAGGCGGAACCAGTGCAGCTGCGGACTAGGCACTAGCTGCAACGGATTCGACGAGGCGTAGGGTTCCGTAGATCGCGTGATTCACACTGCCGGATTCTTCGCCTCGTCTACCCTGCCAATCATGAGAGGGCGCGGACGGGGCCTATTTCTTGAGCTAATGAAAGTCACAGGTCTTGTCGAGTGTCCTAGATTTCACTGAGAATCGCCTCTATGGCAGTTACCCAGACCGGCTGCAAGTGAGTAGATGACCACGAAAGAGGCTGATTTGGAAGATCTGAAATGTGGAGGACAATATGGTCACTGTCAACTCGGCCATCAATGCCCACAAGATTCTCGTAAGCCCTATTGTCGTCGCGCTCATGTGGCATTTCCACAACTGGACCGCCGCTGCATTCCTATATCTCGGCCTGCACGGCACCTACACGTTACTTTGGCTTATCAAGCAGGCCGTATACGCCGACAAGCGCTTCGCACAGCCGATACCGTTATGGATTGGCTTGTTTACGCCTTTTCTTCCGCTGATGGCTTATATGATCGGCCCCTATCTGCTTATCTCGGAGCACACCACGCCGCCCAACTGGATTTTCGCTGCGGCGACATTTCTGGTCATCCTGGGTGTCTTCCTTCACTACGTCAGTGATGCACAGAAATTCTTTGTTCTGCGGGTGCGCAATGGACTGATTGAAGATGGACTCTTCGCTAGAACCCGTAATCCCAACTATTTGGGTGAACTACTGATCTATGGCGGATTTGTGCTCGCCTCGTGGCACTGGCAGCCAGCCCTGGTGCTTGCCGGCTGGTTCCTGTACTTCGTACGAAATATGCGTCGGAAGGATAAGTCCATGTCCCGTCGTCCTGAGTTCACTGCTTACGAGCAACACACTGGCATGCTGTTCCCTGCTCTCGGTTCACGAAAGGCGACTTAAGTTCGGAAGCTAGAAATCTAGACAAGGGCAGAGCGACGACCAATGGGTACTACGTGACGAAGGAGTGCAAGGGAAGCACAAATGAGCCAACGAGCCTCAAAGCGCACAGGAAAGACGCAAAGCAACACGTCGATTCTCTCGGTGTGAGAGTCGCGCGGCAAAGGAGTCACTGATGAAGCTGTCAATCCCAGCGGATACCGATAAGTGCCCAATTGCTGTGATTGGCGGCGGGACTCTTGGACGGCGAATTGCTTTGATGATGAGCTCCAGGCCGAGGTTCGACTCTACGACAAGATTCAACGCTTTCGAGAGGAGGGTGTAAAGTTCGTTGAAGGGCATTGCTGATGAATATGAAAGAAAGCAGCGCGTCGAGATCATACGGGCGCTAACTGCGTGCAGAGGGTCCGTAGGTGGTGTGTGTGGTGCAGCCGCACGGCTGGGAATGAACCGCACGACTTTACTCTGGCGCATGAAGAAATACGGAATCTATGCGAAGCAATAAGCTTGATCTGCGACCTCCTCTTACTTGAGAGCCATAGCGGGCACCGTTCGAACGCCGATCGATTTCTCGGGTTGATGCTGACAAGATGCCGACAGCGCTCCTAGTCCGGATGATTTGGCTCACTGACGTGATGTCTCTTGCAACTGTCTCTCTCTGTGTGGTTTTGGCGGCCTGTGGGTCACAGAGAGTCCAAGCGCCGCCGTCTATCAGCTTCATCAAGGTTCCCCCTGCCGCTCAGGGAGGCCGGGAAAGAGTAGATACGATCTCTGCAGCGTTTCTGGAGCTCGTCCCGCGCAACAGATTGTGATCTATGCGCGCAGCGGTTAAGGAAAAAATCCCGAGAGCTCCTCTTCTTCCAGATCAAAGATGTGCCGCCTTCCCGATCTCTTCATGCGGACGGCCGGTAAAGACCTCTTCTCCTTCTTTGGTATGGGTTGATACGTTCGTTCAATGGATTCGTCCTCGCCGTTCTGGCTTAATCACTTGGGTGTCGCCAATGCGAACGAGTGCAATACGCCAGCCTGATTCCTTTTCCGAT
>JASHQK010000661.1 GCA_030039195.1 Candidatus Sulfotelmatobacter sp. | reverse complement strand
CGACGACATCGCCTGAGCTCTCGTCCGATCCCTTCGGCAGATTGGCGTCCAGGAATTCGGTGATCAGACGACGCGACGTCTTGGGCACGTCGACAAACTGAATCCCGGCCCTCCCATTCCAGTCCTGCCAGACTACCTGGCCTGACAAACGCACGCTCGACTTCTGCTCCGGCAGCTGGAACTGGAAGTACACCTTTCCGGTGGGTGGGACTTTCTTGCCGAAGCGCACCGACATTCCATCCTGTGCCAGATTCACCAGCGTGGCTTTTTCCTGCTGGGAGTCGGCGTAGTCGACGGTCGCGTGGGCATACACAGAGGCGCGCGCACTCTTGCGTTTTTCCTTGCGCATGACGGCCCGTGCCGCGCGCAGGCTGCTCAACGCCCGCTCGTAGGCGACAGGCTTATAAAGCACGAAGTTCACGCCCAGAGCAAACATTTCGCGAGTCATATCCTGCCCGTTAACGACCACGACGGCCAGCGTGGCGTCATTCAGGCGTGACACTCGGGTATCGCGAAGCAGAGTGACGATTTCGTTGTGCGACGGGCTCTCCACGATCACCACGTCGAAGCGGTCCTGCGCCAGCCGGATCCCTGCCCGCGCGAAGTCGGAACAGAACTCAACCCGAATGTGCAGTTCTTCCAACACGCGCCGCAACACTTCGGCCGCAGCCTGGTCCACACACACCAACAGGGCAGAAAGTTTCATACTCGCCCTCATCGTAGGATTCCCGCCGTTCCAGCCACAAGTTACCAGGGTCACGATCGGAAGCGCGGCGGACGTTGCAAACGATGCTGGCGCAACATGTGACAGCAGTAACCATTGCGGATGCCAAAAGGCCAATGCTCCGTCGTTGGACCCTCGTGCTTTGACGCGATTCCCACCCATTCCTAGGATGAGAGGTGACGATGCAGGTCGCGTCCCTTGCTACTTGTGCGCGCAGGACGGAAAGAGTTCTGGGGGCTGTTGAGCCAGCGCGGCATGGAACCGTCGAAAGCAGATTGGAACGAATCGTCCTTCCCCGGGAAAGAAATCTTATGAGCTCGAAAAAAAATGGTGGCTTCTCGATGCTGGAGCTCACACTCGTGGTCGCCATCGGCTTCACCATGGTCGCGGTATCGGTGATGGCACTGATGCCGATGTTCAAAGAGAATCACGTCGATCAGGCCTACGACACCACGCTTTCAGTGCTGCGCAATTACCGCAACCTGGCGATCACGCAAACCAACCGCTACATCATCACGTTCAACACGACGAAGCCGCCTTGCCAGCTTGTCAACCAATCCTGCATTCAGGTGCAGATCTGGGGATATCAGCCGCCGCCAGCTGTCTCGCCCGCCCCGATTCCGGTAGCCGTGTATCCCCTGCCCCAGGATATCCAGTTCGCGGTGCAAGCTGGTTTCCCCAGCTCCGGACCGGACGGCTTTGGCAACGGAGGTTCAGCGGTTTATCTCCAGACGCAGAACGGCAACGAAAGCTGCACGGTAGTGAACGCCGGAAATCCCTGTCTGGTCTTTTATCCCGACGGGTCGGTGGATGACGATGAAGGTCCTCCGGGTAATTACACCAGCGGAGTTATTTACATCACCCGGCCGGCCAGCAATCAATTCAGCTCGCGCGCCATCGATATCTGGGGAACGACAGGGAGAATTCGAGGCTGGCGGCTGTACACCGAGAGCGGAGTCAATACGTGGGTGCAACAATGATGCGATCCAATACTAAATCGGCGCAGGGCGGTTTCACCATTATTGAGACCATGATCGCGATTGCGGTGTTGGGTATCGCCATCGTGACTCTGATCGCGGCCTTCGCCACCGCCGTGGCCAGGACCCAGACCGCGGAAGAGAACCTCATTGCCCGCCAGGAGACACTGCAGGCGTTGGAAAGCGTCTACACCGCGCGCAACACGGCGCAGGTGAGTTTTTCCCAGATTGCCAACTTCCCCGCCGGAATTTTCAATTCCGGCCCCACGCAGCTGCTTTGCCCGGGACCGGACGGCTTGTACGGCACCACCGACGACGTCTCTTGCCCCGCGAATCCGCCTTGTGCAGCCGGGCCGGAGTGCATCGTCTTGCCGGGACCCGACGGCGTCCTGGGCACCCCGGATGACCAAGGCATGAGTCTGGGCAATTTCACCCGCACGATTACGATCTCGAGCGTGCTGAACGCAGGCGGCACCGTTGACAACACGCTGAAGCAGGTCAATGTCACGGTGACTTACACGCCGGCGGGATTAAGCACTCCGCGAGCTTACTCCGTGGATGCTCTGATTTCGGCTTACTACTGAGGCGAAGCATGGCGAACATGAAGAGACAAAACAAAAATTCGCAACTCGGCTTCACCCTGATGGAGCTCATGGTTGCCGCGGCCGTGGGTTTGATTGCAATGGCGGCAATGGCCAGCCTGTTCAAGAGCGGAATGGCCGCGACGATCATGGTCGAGCAGCGTGCGGAAATGCAGCAGAACATGCGGGCGGGCATCGACCTCATGGTGAAAGACATCAGCCTTGCCGGCGCGGGCTTGCCTGTCGGCATTCAGCTGCCGGTTGGGGGCACCGCGTCGAAGTTCGGATGTGACCAGACCAATACCTGTTATGTGACCAACAACACCTATCCCAGCGGCAACTTCATGTATGGCATCATCCCCGGTTATCTGACCGGAGTGGAAGGCGGCGCTATCATTCCCGCCGCTCCGGCCGCCGTCAACGACAGCATCACAGTCGTTTACACCGATTACAACTTCCCCCTCAACGAATACAACCTTACTTTTGTGGCGGGAACCAATGGCGGAGAAGTGAATGCGACGTGGAACGCGAATTACACGACCGCACCGCCGGCAATCAACTCCTCGGGCGGAATTCAAGTCGGCGACTTGATCATCATCAATGGCGGCGGTGTAACCGAAGTGGGCGAGGTCACGAATGTTGCCTCCGCCGGCACCGCTAACGGCTCGTCGGGCACAATCAGTTTCGCCAACGGCGATCCGCTGAACATCAATCAGAGCGGAGCTACTTCAAATAATCTGAAGGCCGTCGCCACTGCAGCCGGCGCGGGAAACTGCACCGGCTATCGGCTGTATGCCGTGACTTACTACCTGATGGTTCCCGGCGGCCTGCAGACGCCGCGCTTGATGCGGCAGGTAAACGGATTAACTCCCGTACCGGTCGCCGACGACATCATCAACATGCAATTGACGTACGATACCTACAATTCCAGCGTCAGTCCCGCCGTACTTGATGCCAATCAGGTCAACCCCATCGGCGCGGGCGAATCCCCCAACAACATCCAGAAGGTCAACCTTTGGCTGATGGGACAGAGCCTCAACAACTGGGGCAACAAAGCCCAGAACATCGGCCTGGCGACGTCGGTGAGTGCCAACAATCTCACCTTCCGCAGTCAGCAGCAATACTAGGAAGACAGAACGTTGGGCAGGAGATCAAGCATGCGAAATAGAAAAAACAGTTCACGAGGATTCACGTTGATTGCAGCGCTTCTGATTCTGGTGCTGCTCTCAGGCGCGGCCGCGGGTTTATTGTTCCTGGTGTCGAACGAAGTGCATATGAGCGGCGACGACCAGGAAAACAATCTGGCGTACTACGGCGCCCAATCCGGCATAGAAAAGATGACCTCGGATCTGGCTTCTCTCTACGCTCAAGACATGGTGCCGCAGGTCGGACAGATTCAGAACCTGGCAACGTCCAATTACTGGCCCAGCGCAGCCATGGTCGGAAACATCAGCTACAGCGAGCAAATTTCGTTTCCCAGCGTCCCACCCGACCAACTGCCTCTGAATCCAACCAGCACCCCTCCTAGTGGCTGGAACACGATCAACTCTGGCAACAACCAGGGACTGTACGCCGAAACCATTCCCATGCTGCTGCAGGTAACGGCGACCCGGCCGGGCAACGCCTCGATCACGCTGGTTCGGCAAGTCGAGGTCGCAGAGATTCCCGTGTTTCAGTTTGGGGTGTTCTGCGGATATGACTGCAGCTACTTTGCCGGCCCCGACTTCAGTTTTGGCGGTCGCGTGCACACCAACATGAACCTGTTCCTGGCGTCCGGTGCCGATCTGGTTTTCAACGACAAGGTGCAGGCCTACAAACAAGTTCTCACCGACGAACTGGAAAACGGCCACGCGACGACATCCGGCTACGGTGGGACAATCTACATTCCCAAAGCCGGCAGCGGCTGCCCTCTGAACAGTTTCCCGCCCTCGGGCTCCAATTGCATTCAGCTGCCGGGAGTCGGCACCATTCCTGGCGACGCCAGCTGGAGCGGCGGATATCCCACGATCGCAGGGTCGGCGAATCCTAGCTTCAAAAGCATTTCCAACGGAACTTTTAACGATTATCTGGCGAATTCGCTGACGGGCGTATCGAACCTGCAGCTGCCTTTCGTGCAGAACAGCTGCACCAGCAATCCTCCCCCGTGCACCGATCCGATCGCCATCATTCGCAAACCGCTGGTGGGAGAAGTGGCCACCAGCCAGCTCGGCTCCGAGCGTCTGTACAACAAAGCGCAGATCCGCATTCTGCTCGCCGACGACCCCAATGATCTGCACCCCGAGCGCGGCGCGGCTCCCCTGGCGGACGGGGGAGATATTCAGCTTCCCAGCAATACCAGCTGGGCCACGACGCCTTTCACGAACTCCGGCACCACACCGGCCTTGACTCTGACCGGCGGCACTGCCGTCAATACGAACGGTGCAACCGAAGCGGTTGGATTTGCGACCGCGGGCACCTATGGCTGGACGACTCCGCTGACCGATTCCGGTTCAACCGGCTGGGCTACATGGCCTCTGTTCGAGGCTTATTCAGTCGGCGGTGTCGTCCCGACCTCCACGACTGGATCGTGGATTCGGGTCGAATGGTGCAGCTCGCCGACAACCTGCACCCCCGTCACCAAGGAGTGGCTGAACCTGGGCATCGGCCAGCCCTTCAATACTCCGCCATCATGTCCCGGACCGTCGATCGCCGCCTGTGCCGGCGGCGGGTCCACGAATTCGGTGAACCCGAACGCCATCATCATCCTGCAGCAACTGAACCCGCTGACGACCGTGAGCTCGGCCAACATCGCGTCTACCAGCAGTTGGTATCCGATTAACTTTTATGACACGCGCGAAGGCGAGATGCGCGACACCACCCAAAGTGACTACAGCTACACTATAACCAACACCCATACGGTAGGTTATCCGGACACCTATAACGTCTCGACCTGCTCGGTAAACGGCATTATGAGCGCGGTTGAATTGGACGTGGGCAATCTGGCGCGATGGCTGAACGGGAGCATGGGAAATGGTACGACTGGCGCCAACGTGCCGTATTCGTCGGAGAACGGTTATGTGCTCTACTTCTCCGATCACCGCGGCATGAGAATTGACCCCAATCCCTCCAACGGTGGGCAAACTCCCAGGAACGTTTACAGCGGAGAATCAGGCCTGGAAGACGTGGTCAACTCGAGCTCAAACCTGACTTCCACCGTGCAAGATGGCGCGCTCGAACCTGCGACCTACTACACCTATTCTCCGGAAGACGTCGACCAGAATACGTATCTCGATAACTGGGGCGAACAAAACCTGGGCTACGCATACGGCATTAACACAGACACAAACCCTCTGAACTCCTACGTTCGCATTCCCAATACGACCGCGCTGAGCAGCACGAGCAACAACTGTGCGCTGTACGACACCAGCAGGAGTAAGTGGGGAGTCTATAACAACAGCACCAGCAGCTTCACCATGCCGGGCAACGTGAATCAGGGCATGGCGAATCCGGTCAGTGGCGCACGCCACGTTCTGAAGCTCGTCGATGGCGGGATGAGCACAGCTGGAGTGAGTTACTTACCGGTTCAACCGGCAGCGAGCGGATGCGCGCAAACTGCCGCGAACCCTACAGCCTGCGGCGGATTCACGGTCGCTTCGGAGAATCCGGTCTACATTCAGGGCAATTACAATAGCAGCTCGGCAGACGCGTTTTGGGGGACGGCGAACAACGCCACTCCGACCCAAACGCCGCATTCGGCAGCATCGATTATTGCGGACTCGGTCAGCGTGCTCTCCAATCAATGGAGTGATGCGAACAGTCTGCTCAACCCCACAGTTCCCGGCAACCGTGGCACGTCGGCTTCGGCCTACTATCGCGTGGCCATCTCCGGCGGAAAGAACATTCCGTTCCCCAGCCCGGGTTGGGCCAATAGCGCCGGAATTAACGACTTCGGCACCGACGGAGGAATGCACAACTTCCTCCGCTACCTGGAGACGTGGAACAATACGCTCTATTACAACGGGTCGCTGGTCAGCATGTATTACGCGGAGTACGACACGGGCACATTCAAGTGTTGTACGACGGTGTACAGTCCGCCGACGCGCGACTACTACTTCGACACGTTGTTCTTGAACCCGTCGAACCTGCCCCCGGCAACGCCCGAGTTCCAGGACGTTGTGAACGAGAGCTATCACCAGAGCTTCACACCTGGCAATTCAACGAGCATCCCGTAGAAACACAGGCGTGCTTTTCAGGCCCCGGCAGCTTTGCGGCAGCCGGGGCTTTTATTTTTGCCCAGAATTCCTCGGGCGGGAGCTTTCCTGCTATTGCGCGGGCGCTGAACCGGGCGCGGGGGCGGAGGGACTCTGGTTCAACTGGCCGGCCAAAGATTTGGCCCCTTCGTCGGAAATCTGTGCTTCCCCTTGCAGCCTGATCGAAAGGACTCCGGCGCCGTTATCTGCAAAGCTTGCGCTCTGAAGTGTTGCTGACCCCTGCAATGCCGGAGGCAATGCGGTTTTGAGATCTGTGGTTGTCTGCAAGGCAACAAGAAAGGCGCGCGCGATTTTTTCGCGGAGATCGGCACCCAGATCTCCCGTACGGATCGCATCTCCCATCATGCCGCTGGCATTGATGCGACCAAACTCAGTTTTGACTTGCAGGCTGCCGGAACTCGCGATCTCGGGCAGCACGCTGATTTCGACGGTACCATCGCTTTCCGCTAGTTCGTTCGGTGTGGTTTGCCCGGCCAGGCGCAGGCAAGCCCATCGTTCATAGTGCAATTGCAAGTTCAAATTGCTGGCGGGCGGCGATGGCATGAGCATGGCGCGCCGCAGTTCCACGCGTTCGCCGCACGGGTTCTCACTGTCAAGTTGAGCGCGCAGCACATCGTTGATGTTCTGCTGAAAGTCGGTCAAATCGCCGATTATTTCCAGCCGGAATGTGCGCTTACCCGCTTCTGTGGCCGTCTGGAAAAGCACGCTGGAGACCGTGACCTCGACCGGCTGGCCGGCAACGTTTATCTTGCTTTTCACCGCGGGAATATTGAAGGTCACGTCGTGAGCCGTCGGCGGAACAATGCTCATTTCTCTTGCGAGGGCCAGTTGCTGGGAAGAAAAATCAGCGAGCGCTTTATCTAAGTTGGTTGCGTAATTGGCGAGGTCCACGCTGGAACTGGGAGAATTCTGGAGAGCTTGATCGAGTTTCTTCTCCTGATCTGCCAACATCGTATCGCCTCGATCCAGCAGGCGTAGCTGTTCCTTGAGTCCCAGTTTCTGTTCATCGGAAAAACTCCCGAGAAATTCTTTCGTCTCGCTTCGCGCCGACTCCAGGGCTTCATCGATCATGGAATTGGCCGCTTTCGTGGCGGGCGCCGCGTCTTGGTGCGAAGACTGAATGAATTTCTGCAGCTCCGCTTTGGCGGCATCTGTTTTTTTCAGCAAGGTCTGGAATTCCGCGATCTGCTGGCGGGTAGCCTGCACGGCCAATGCTTGATGAAAATCCTTGAGCGAGTCTTTCTCGTCCACCGCATCAGGCCGGGTGAGCGTGATGGGCGGGGCATGGTTGCCATGTTCCTGTGCCAACGCCGCACCCGTGTAGGAAAATAGCAATCCCAACAGCAGTGCTCTGGTAGCAGCGCCGAGACTTCCCGATGACAGCATGACAGCAGATCTCCGGACTAAACAGATCGTGGGACTGATTCGAGCGCCCGCCGCCGATTTCAAGCCAATCAAGCCGTTCTGCTCGACGAGCCGCTCGTCAAGCTAGTCTAGCTTGTCTCACGGCTCAGGGAAAAGCCAGAGCCTTTACAGTTCTTTGCAGAGCCCAAGGCAAGGTGAGTTTCGGCGACGGTTTTCCACCGGGCTGCGGCGATCCCATTTGCCTGGGGTGCTAGGCTTAAGGGCTGGAAGATCTTCTGGATCATCTGACCCAAATGGAATTGGTCATCAGTGCGGCAATCGGTCTCTTGTTCGGCAGCCTGCTCACAGCGCTTGCGCTGCGTTCGCGTACATCCGCTCTGGAAGCACAAATGTCGCTCATGCAACGAGAATTGTTGACCGCCAAGGCCGGCCTTGAGCGCCTTTCGGCTGAGCAGAAGGAACTGGTGGCCAGCCGCGCGCGGCTGGAAGCGGCACTGGAATCGGAACGAAAGAGCGGCGCTGAAAAAATTGAGTTGCTGACCAGAGCCGGAGAAGATTTGCAAAACGCATTCA
>JASHQK010000660.1 GCA_030039195.1 Candidatus Sulfotelmatobacter sp. | reverse complement strand
ATTTCCTCAGCGAGCAGAGCGATGGCCAGCGAGAAGATCAGGCCTCCGACGACCGCGAGAAATGTGATTGCCATTTGCATAATCCCCCTCCTGAAATCGAGCTGCAACCGCCAGACTTCGGGGATGTGTAGGCAAGAAGGGAACCATCGGCCGAGCGCACAAAATAAAGGTCTTGCAGGCGAAAGAGAAAGAAGCTTTGTGGGCGACGGAACACGCTGTGTCGGTTCGAAGACAGGTCTTCCTGTCCCAGTTCAAGCGGGCACACAATGCACAGCCGTAGTGAGTAAGAAATCACACTAACGTAACTTCTAACTGAAAAATGCACGGCCCGCGGCGACTCCCACTCGCGCCGAGACTACAGGCTTCCTAAGCCGCTGCAGTTGTGATGTTTGGCGGGAAAAGCTCTGTGCCGGTGCAGTGCGAACAGGAACAAAGTTACGTGCGCTACTGACCCAAAGTTACTGGTGAAGTAATCCACTTGCGTTGACAATTTATGTCAACGCGAATGAGCTGCAATCCCTCCTGTTCAAGGGCAGCCGTTTGCGCCATGCCTGCGTGAGTCTCGGGCGTCGTTCCACCCTTGTGGATAGGAGATCGACGTATGTCTCAACGGCTGGGTGATCTTCTGGTCAAAGAGAAGATCATTACCCCGGAGCAGTTGGAACAAGCAACCAAGGTTCAGAAAGAACAGAGCTGCCGCCTGGGCTCGGCTCTGGTGAAGCTCGGCTTCCTCACGGATGAGGATGTCACGAACTTTCTCTCCCGCCAGTATGGTGTGCCCGCGATCAATCTTTCCTACTTCGAGATTGATCCCGCAGTGGTCAAGCTGATTCCCTACGAGACCGCGAAACGCTACCAGATTCTGCCCCTGAGCCGCGTGGGTGCGTCGCTCACTATCGCCATGGTCGATCCGACCAACGTGTTTGCCATGGACGATATCAAGTTCATGACCGGCTTCAACATTGAGCCGGTGGTGGCTTCGGAAAGCTCGATTCTGGCGGGTATCGAGAAGGCGTACGGCGCGAGTAAGGAAGAAGATCTCGAAGCCGTGATGCAGTCGATGTCGGAGATGAGTGAAGAAGACGTCGAACTGCAGTCGGAGCAAGAGGAAGTGGGGCTGGCGGATCTGGAGAAGGCCGCCGATGAAGCTCCGGTCGTGAAGCTTGTCAACGTGGTGCTGAGCGATGCCGTGAAGCGCGGGGCCAGCGATATTCACATCGAGCCATATGAAAAAGAATTTCGCGTCCGCTTCCGAATTGACGGCGTGTTGCAGTCGATCATGTCACCGCCCATGAAGTTGAAAGACGCCATTACGTCGCGCCTGAAAATCATGGCGAAACTCGACATCAGCGAAAAACGCCTGCCGCAGGACGGCCGCATCATGCTGAAGATGAATATCGGCGGGCGCAAGAAGCAACTCGACTTCCGCGTCAGCACGCTGCCCACGCTGTGGGGCGAAAAGATCGTGCTGCGGCTGCTGGATAAAGAAAATCTTCGTCTGGATATGACGAAACTCGGCTTTGAGCCCGAGTCGCTGGTGAAATTCGAAAAAGCCATTCTCAAGCCGTACGGCATGGTGCTGGTGACCGGGCCGACGGGGTCGGGCAAAACCAACACGCTCTATTCGTCGATTTCGCGCCTGAATCAGCCAGATACCAACATCATGACCGCCGAAGATCCGGTGGAGTTCCAGTTGGCGGGCGTAAATCAGGTGCAGATGAAAGAGCAGATCGGACTGAACTTTGCCGCCGCACTGCGCTCTTTCCTGCGGCAGGACCCCAACATCATTCTGGTGGGTGAGATTCGGGATTTCGAAACTGCGGAAATCGCCATCAAGGCCGCGCTTACCGGACACCTGGTCCTCTCTACGCTGCACACCAATGGCGCCCCGGAAACCATTACGCGGCTGATGAACATGGGTATTGAACCGTTTCTGGTGGCTACTTCCGTGCACCTGATCTGCGCGCAGCGCCTGGTTCGACGCATTTGCAAGGACTGCGCCGAGACGGTTGAAGTCCCGGTACAGACGCTGATCGAAGAGGGATATACGCCCGAAGAAGCCAAGACCGTAAAAATTCAGAAAGGCAAGGGCTGCACCGTTTGCAATAACACCGGCTACAAAGGACGCGCCGGACTATACGAAGTGATGGAAGTGGACGACGAGATCAAGGAACTCGTGCTGGTGGGCGCTTCCGCCGTCGAGTTGAAAAGGAAGGCGATTGAGCGCGGCATGATCACGTTGCGGCGCAGCGGATTAATCAAGGTTGCAGCGGGCGTGACCACGCTGGAAGAAGTCGCGCGCGAAACGATTCACTAGCAGTCGTTGGTCCCGAGTCCTGAGTCGTTAGGAAGCAGACGACCAAAGACTTGGGGCTCGCGACTCAGGACTAAGGACTAACGAAAGGGATTCAGCCATGGGTTTGTCGCTTAGCGATCTGCTGAAAAGAATGCTGGAGATGAACGGCAGCGATCTGCACATCACCACGAACTCGCCGCCGCAGATTCGTGTGCACGGGCATCTGGTGCCGCTCGATCTGCCGCAGATGACCCCGGCTGAAACCAAACAGCTGGCGTATAGCGTCATGACCGATTCGCAGAAGCACCGTTTTGAAGAGAGCCTGGAACTCGACTTTTCGTTCGGTTTGAAGGGTTTGGCCCGCTTCCGCGCCAACGTTTTCAACCAGCGCGGCGCGACGGCCGCCGTCTTCCGTCTCATTCCGTTCGAGATCAAATCGTTTAATCAGCTCGGCCTCGCGCCGGTGGTCAGCAAGTTGTGCGATAAGCCACGTGGGTTGGTGCTGGTTACGGGGCCGACGGGCTCCGGTAAATCGACGACTCTGGCCTCAATGATCGACAAGATCAACAGCGAGCGCCACGACCACATTCTCACGATCGAAGACCCGATCGAATTCGTGCACATGAATAAGAACTGCGTGGTGAACCAGCGCGAGTTGCACGCCGACACCAAGAGTTTCGGCGACGCCTTACGAGCCGCACTCCGTGAAGATCCCGACGTGGTCCTGATCGGCGAAATGCGAGACCTGGAGACGATCGAATCGGCGCTGCGCATCGCCGAAACCGGACACTTGACCTTCGGCACGCTGCATACCAACTCGGCCACCTCGACCATCAACCGAATCATCGACGTGTTTCCCGCGCACCAGCAGCCGCAGATCCGGGCCCAGCTTTCGCTGGTGCTCGAAGGCATCATGTGCCAATCGCTGCTGCCGCGCATTGATGGCAAAGGCCGCGCCATGATCATGGAGATTCTGGTGCCCAACGCCGCCGTGCGCAACCTGGTCCGCGAAGACAAGATTCACCAGATTTACTCGGCCATGCAGTCCGGACAGGAAAAGTTCGGCATGCAGACATTCAATCAGGCGCTGGCGACGGCGTACTTCCAGAAACAGATCTCGCTGGAAGTCGCGCTGCAGCGGTCCAGCAATGTGGACGAACTGCAGGAGATGATCAACCGCGGCGCCAGCCTGTTGAGCCGGCCGACCGCAGCCAGCGGAGCGCTGGCTCGGGGAGCGGCAGCAAAGCACTAACCGGACCCAGCCATGATACGGAACTCCAGTTCAAGAACATGCAGGTCAGCGAGGAGAGGGTAATACCATGCCAGTTTTCACGTTTTCCGGCAAAGACGCCAGTGGACAGAAAGTCAGCGGCGAGCGGATGGCTTCGAACAAACAATCGTTGGCACAGGCGTTGCGGCGGGAACGCATCACGCCCGGCTCGATTCGCGAAAAAGGCAAGGAATTCTCCATGCCTACATTCGGATCGAGTAAGGTCGCGGTCAAAGACATCGCGATTTTCTTCCGTCAGTTTTCGGTCATGATCGACGCCGGTCTGCCGCTGGTCCAGTGTCTTGAAATCCTGGCGGCGAACCAGGAAAATCCGACCTTTCAGAAGACTCTGACCGGGGTGCGAACCACGGTTGAGGGCGGCGCGACTCTGGCCAATGCCATGCGCCAGTATCCCAATGTCTTCGACGACCTCACGACCAACATGATCGAGGCGGGCGAGACCGGCGGTATTCTCGACATCATTTTGCAGCGGCTTGCCACCTACGTCGAAAAAGCCGTGCGCCTGCGATCGGCCGTGAAGTCGGCGTTGATCTACCCCGTGGCCGTCGTCGGCATCGCGGTATTGATTGTGGGCGCGCTGCTCAAATGGGTCGTGCCGATTTTCGCCAATTTGTTCGCCGGGCTGGGCGTTGCCCTCCCGTTGCCCACGCGCATCGTCATGGGACTGAGCGCATTTGTGCAAAGCTTTTGGTGGGTCTTCCTGGTCGGCGTAATCGGCGTGGTCTTTGGCATCAAGCAGATCCGCAAGCACCCGGTAGGCAAATATTATTTCGACAAGATGCTGCTCTTCTTGCCCGTGCTCGGTCAGTTGCTGCGCAAAATCGCCGTGGGCCGGTTTACCCGCACCCTGGGAACCTTGATTACCTCGGGCGTGCCGATTCTCGAAGGCTTGGCGATCACGGCCAGAACCAGCGGCAACGCTGTTCTGGAAGAAGCTCTGATGAAAGTTCGGAAAGCGATTGAAGAAGGCCGTACCATTGTCGATCCGCTGCGCGAGTGCGGGGTTTTCCCCAACATGGTGACGCAGATGATCGGCGTGGGCGAAGCCACTGGCGCCATGGATTCCATGCTGCAGAAGATCGCCGACTTCTACGAAGAGGAAGTCGATGCCGCGACCAAAGACATGCTGGCTCTACTGGAGCCGATCATCATCGCGATCCTTGGCGTGTCGGTTGGTGGCATCGTGATTTCGCTGTACATGCCGCTGTTCGCCATGATCGCCAAGCTGGCGGGATAAGAGCAGGTTTCGAGGGGCAAGGTTTCAAGGTTTCACTGTGCGAGGCCTTGAGACCTTGAAGCCTCTGAAACTTTGAAACTTGGGCCCCAATGCAATCTACGTTCGATGAGCGCAACTGGCTGGTCTGGCTGGTCAAGGTCCGGATCTTCATCCTGACTCTGTTGCTGGCGGTGGAACTGGCAGTGGCTCAGTTCACACCCACGCCGCTGCCCATGCGGCTCTTCCTGAGCACCGTTTTTTTCTGGTACAGCCTGTCGCTGTTCTACGTTCTGCTCCTTTCGTTCTGGCGGGAGCATCAGATCCAGGCCGCTCTGCAAGTGTTGACCGACCTCGTAATGGTCAGCATCGTCATTCATGAAACCGGTGGGTGGGATAGTTCGTTGAACTTCCTGTATCCGCTCGTCATCATCGTGGCCGCGGTTCTGCTTCCCGGAGTCTGGGCGCGACTGGTCGCGGCCCTGGCCTTCATTCTTTACGGCACCGTCCTCGAACTGAATTATTACGGACTGGTTCCCTCCTACTGCACGACTCATCCGGGCCTGAAGGCTCTGCAGGCCATCATTTTTGTGAATTTGTTTGCATTTCTCGCCGTTGCCTATCTTGCCGGCCTGCTTACCGCCAAGCTGCGCCAGGTAGGTGTGCAACTCAAAGACGCCAGCGGAGCGTTGGAAGATCTGCAAGCGCTGCACGAAAACATCGTTCATTCGATCAGCAGCGGATTGATTACCACAGGTCTTGATGGCCGCATCACGCTGGTCAACGCCGCCGCCGAAAAGCTGCTGGAGAGGACGTCGGCCGGGCTGATCGGCACTCCGGTAGGCGAGTGGTTTCTCGACGCCCTGCCCGGCATCGAGGGCCAGAAACAACACGCCGAAGTGCGTTTCGATTCGCCCTCGAAGTTCCGCAAGACTTTTCGCGTGCGGGTCGCAGCTTTGACCGTGCCCGAGCGCGAAACCCTCGGGTTCGTTTATGTTCTCGACGATCTCACGGAAATTCGCCGCCTGGAGCGCGAGGTTCGCATGCAGGACCGGTTGGCCGCGGTAGGTCGGCTCGCCGCAGCCATTGCCCATGAAATCCGCAATCCGCTTACTTCGATCGCCGGATCCGTGAGCATGCTTTCCGGCGTTCCGGAGATGAACGGTGAGCATCGGCGGCTGCTGGACATCGTTACGCGCGAATCGCAGCGGCTGAACGCGATCATCACTGACTTTCTGGCTTACTCCCGCGCCAAGCAATACCGCTTCGAAAAGGCCGACCTGATCCATCTACTCGAAGACACGCTCACGCTGATGGAGCATCGGATGACGGCCGAAAATACAGGCATATCGATCAACCGAAGATACGCGGTGCCGCAGGCCTCAGTGTTTGCCGACGGCGACAAGATCAAACAGGTCTTCTGGAATCTGTGTGAGAACGCCGTGCGCGCCATGAAAGGCGGAGGCACGCTCACGGTGGCCGTCGAGCCCCTCGGTCACGACTGGCAAGTCGCGGTGCAGGATACGGGCGCGGGCATGACTCCTCAGCAGATCGAAAAGATCTTTGAGCCGTTCCAGTCCAATTTCGAAGGAGG
>JASHQK010000659.1 GCA_030039195.1 Candidatus Sulfotelmatobacter sp. | reverse complement strand
TTTCGCCTCAAGTGCCTCATGCAAAATTGTCTCAGGAATGTGAGGATTGCCTTCGGGAAAACCGCCAATCGCTACGCGAGATATCCCGGCTTTTTGGAACACTCCAGTCTGCATTACCGATAAGCTGCTGTCATATGGTCCCGCCGGTTGGTGACGATCTCCGCCAATGACCAGAATGCGGTCGACCCCTGCGTCTTTCAAGAGGTCCGCTAGACACTGGAGTTGTGCAGCACTTTCCAGATGACGCGCGCCCACATGCGGCATGGGGAGGTGACCGGCGCGTTTCAACTTTGCCGCCGGCGCGACCATGTCCATAGGATTTGAGCCGGGAATCCAGGCCAAGGACACTTCGGTGCCCGGATCGAGACGTTCTGCAGCCATCTCTATAGTTCTCGAGTCGCCCGGATTTAGCTCAATCGAGTAGTTGCGCAGAAGCTCGTTGATGCCCGGCGAGGCGGCTGTCGCGTCCGTAGGAAGCATGATGTTCAGTACACTGAATCTAAATACATTTCTTCATGTCAATCGGAGATTGTCAAGCCCGAAGTTAATGTGCGCCTCTCTGAGGACGTAATTTGTGAAAAACAGCTCGGGATCTAAATGTCTTATCGCATCGTTGTCCCCTGCGGTGGCGTCATCCCGAGCGGAGCCGTTCTTCAGGCGGAACGAGGATCTCGCGCGGGGCAGCAGAGGAACTGCACGCTAGATCCCTCGTCCCGCTGGTGAACCGGCGGGCCTTCGGGATGACGCAGGTGGGATTCGAGTTCACTACCGTTTGACGAGTTGTCTGGAACGTGAGAGGTATATTGAGTACACTTAACGCTTCCCAAGAGGGATCTCGTTACTGTGGGGCGATACCTCAGCGTCCAGCAGGGAAGCCGGACAAGCGTTGGATAAGCCGGTCTCGCGAAGGGGAATCTTGCAAAAAGAACCGGTAATGGATGTTGCTCATCTCGGCCATCTGGAATTGCTCACACCCAAGCCGGAAGAGAGCCTGCGTTTTTTCGTTCAGGTCATGGGGATGACGGAGAGCGGCCGGCAGGGCGATTCGGTTTACTTGCATGCCTACGATGATTACGAGCGGCATTCCCTGAAGCTCACCGCCGCCGAACTCCCGGGTTTAGGCCATGTAGCTTATCGTGCGCGAAGTCCCCAGGCACTTGAACGCAGGGTCGCGGCCCTAAGAGGATCGGGCTTCGACATCGGCTGGACGGAGGGCGATCTGGCGCATGGCCCGGCGTTTCTTTGCCAGGATCCGGACGGACATCGAATCGAGCTCTATTATGAAACCGAGTGGTATCAGGCGCCGCCTGAGTTGCGTGCGGCGCTCAAGAACCAGGCGCAGAAATTTCCCGGGCGTGGCGTCAACGTGCGGCGCCTCGATCACTGGAATGGACTTGCGGTCGATATCAAAGCCAACCGCGAGTTCTTCGAAAGCTACCTGGGTTTTCGACTGACCGAGCAAATTATTATGGACGATGGCTCGGAAGCCGCCATTTGGATGACGTGCACCAACAAGAGCTATGATTTCGCCTACACGCGCGACCACACCGGCACGAAGGGGCGCTTGCACCACATCACTTATGCTGTCAATAGTCGGGAAGAAGTTCTGCTGGCGGCAGATATTTGCCTCGAAAATGGCGTCTATATTGAAACCGGTCCTCATAAGCACGCAATTCAGCAAACCTTCTTCTTGTATGTCTACGAGCCCGGGGGCAACCGCGTTGAGATTGCTAATGCCGGTGCGCGTCTGATTCTGGCGCCGGATTGGAAGCCAATCCGATGGAGCGAAGCCGAACGAAAGAAAGGACAGGCTTGGGGACTTAAGACCATCGAATCATTCCATACCTATGGGACGCCTCCCGTGGAGGTGCCGCGCAAGAATGAAGTCCGCTCTAAGTGATGTTTGCACACTTCAGGAGAGTCAGAAAAATAAA
The DNA here is from genome assembly GCA_030039195.1 of Candidatus Sulfotelmatobacter sp. GTDB lineage: Bacteria > Acidobacteriota > Terriglobia > Terriglobales > Acidobacteriaceae > Sulfotelmatobacter. The sequence goes on along the minus strand of JASHQK010000659.1, from coordinate 8,379 downwards.
TTAGTGGGGAAAATCAGTCCTCGAATCCAGACTTAAATAGGTAGCGATCGTGGCAAGTCCAAAAACAGCAATGGTCGTAAGCGCCCACTCGGCAGATTTTGTGTGGCGAGCAGGCGGGGCGATCGGGTTGTATGCCGAGCGCGGTTGGGACGTGACGGTCGTTTGTCTGTCGTTCGGGGAGCGCGGTGAGTCTGCGAAACTCTGGCGCGAGCAAGGAATGACGATCGAGAGGGTTAAAGCCAACAGAAAGGAAGAGGCGACTAGCGCAGCGGAAATTCTGGGCGCCAAGGTGATGTTCTTCGACGTTGGCGACTATCCCATGAGAATTCCTGACAGCGTTCTCTTCGAATTGGCTGCGCTCTACCGAAAGATCCGGCCCGAGTTTGTCCTCACGCACTCACTCAAAGATCCTTACAATTTCGATCATCCGCTCGTTTCTCATGCCGCACAGGAGGCGCGCATCGTCGCGCAGGCGCATGGGCACGAACCGGGTACTCCGGTCATCGGTGCGCCACCGGTATTCCTGTTCGAGCCCCATCAGCCAGAGCAGTGCGACTGGAAGCCGCAGTTGCTACTCGACATCACTTCTGTTTGGCCTAAGAAATATGAGGCTTTCAAAGCCATGAACGCCCAGGAGCATCTTTGGCATTACTACGAGCGAGTGGCATTGCAGCGTGGGGTGCAGGCCTCGCGCAACTCCAGCCGGACGATCAAATACGGGGAAGCCTATCAGCGCGTCTTTCCGCAGGTTACGGAGGAACTCGCATGAACGAACCGGTCGTGGTTCGGAACGTGGAGCAGCCGCCATCCGACGCCGTGGCCGCGTTGGAGAAATTCGGTGTGACCACGGTGCATGAGGCGCAGGGACGTTGCGGCTTGCTCGCCTCCTATATGCGGCCAATTTTCCCCGGTACCACCATTGCGGGCGCTGCTGTGACCGTTTCGCTTCCTCCGTCCGACAATCTGATGATCCACGTTGCCGTCGAAGTGTGCCGCGCGGGAAATATCCTGGTCGTAGCTCCGACTTCGCCCTGTACCGACGGTTATTTCGGCGAGCTGCTGGCGACGTCGCTGCGCGCTCACGGCGTGAAGGGACTTGTGATTGACGCTGGTTGTCGCGACATACGCGTTTTGACGGAAATGAAATTTCCGGTCTGGAGCCGCGCGATCAGTTCGCAGGGAACGGTTAAAAGCACACTGGGATCGGTGAATGTTCCGATTGTATGCGCGGGGGCGCTGGTTGAAGCTGGTGACGTGATTGTCGCAGATGATGACGGAGTCGTCGTAGTGAAACGGGCCGCGTTGCGTGAAGTGGCTGCCGCGGCGGAACAACGGGCTCGCAAGGAAAATGCAACTCGAGAGCGCCTTGCCCGTGGTGAACTCGGGCTCGACATCTACGGCTTGCGCAAAAAGGTCGCCGACTTGGGACTGAAATACATCTGAAAGTTCTTGCTGCCGAGCGCGATGAGGTGATGTCTCGGCTCTGGATGCTGGGAGTGCTCGGCAGTCTCTGGTAAAGAGAGAGGACGTAATGTCACGGCCATCGCAAACTGCCATCCCTTGCACGCTAATGCGCGGTGGCACATCAAAGGGACCTTTCTTCCTCGCCCACGATCTGCCTAGTGATATCCCAACGCGGGACCGGGTGTTGCTTGCTGCCATGGGCTCGCCCGACGTCAGACAGATCGATGGCGTCGGCGGCGCGGATCCTCTGACCAGCAAAGTGGCCATTGTGTCCCGCTCTTCACGATCTGGAATTGATGTGGATTATCTCTTTGCTCAAGTTTCTGTGGATCGGCCGCTTGTCGATGTGACTCCAACGTGCGGAAACATGCTGGCGGGCGTTGGCCCCTTTGCGATCGAACGCGGCCTGGTTGCGCCTAGGGACCCAACCACCTCCGTCACAATTTGTATGGTGAACACCGGAACCGTGGCTGTCGCCCATGTGCCCACGCCAGGCGGCGAAGTCACCTACGCAGGGGAGACATCGATTGCCGGCGTCCCTGGCACGGCGGCTGCGATCCGCATCGATTTCCGCGATACCGCTGGTTCAGTCTGTGGCGCTCTGTTGCCGACGGGCAATACGACCGACCAACTCGATGGAGTCGACGCAACGTTGATTGACAACGGCATGCCTATGGTTGTGCTGCGCGCCTCGGATCTTGGGACATCCGGGTACGAAGCCCCTGCCGAACTTAGCTCCGATCAGAAATTGAAAGCACGTCTGGAAGCAATTCGTATTCTGGCGGGCGAACGCATGGGTTTGGGCGATGTGCGTTCGAAAGTAGTTCCGAAGATCACTCTCATCGCGCCGCCACAATCGGGCGGGCATGTAATGACACGCACTTTTATTCCACACAAATGTCACACAGCTATCGGAGTCCTGATGGCGGTGACGGTGGGCACCGCGTGCATTTTTCCCCGATCAGTCGCACACGGCATCGTGCCCCTGCAAGCCGAGGCCGTGCAGCGGCTCTCGATTGAGCATCCCAGCGGCGAATTTTCAGTTGAATTTCAAGTGGAGCGCACTGGCGATTCGCTGAAAGTCATTCGTTCAAGCCTGATTCGAACTGCTCGTGCGCTTTTTCAAGGCAAACTGCTGGTTCCGACAAGCGTTTGGGTGGGAAACCAGCCCCTATCCTCCACCGATGTTTCGCGAACTGCGCAACATGCCTAACACGAAGACCATTGATCGGGTGGCTATCATCGGCTTTGGCGAAGCCGGAAGTATTTTCGCCAAAGACCTCGCCGCGGCCGGGATGGACGTCCGTGTTTTTGACATTCTGTTCAATTCCAATCGACAGCGGAAACCAATGCTGCGGAAAGCGCAGTCCTGCGCAGTTGCGGCGGCACGCAGTTTGGAGGATTGTCTGTTCAAATCCGAACTGGTGATTTCAGCCGTTACTGCCTCATCTGCGTTGGATGTTGCGACAGAAGCCGGGCCAATGCTAGGCGAGGGGCAGCTGTTTCTTGACATCAATTCGGTCTCTCCTGCAACCAAGTGCCGGGCTGCCGGCTACGTCGCGCGAAGAAGAGCGCGATTCGTCGAGGCTGCTGTGATGTCTGCGGTTCCCAAACAAGGATTGCGGGTTCCAATGCTGCTTGGCGGACCGCATGCATTTGAGGCCGCCGAATGTCTACAGAGGATTGGAATGAACGCCACGCCGTTAAGTGATCAAATCGGCGTCGCTTCGGCAGTCAAGATGTGTCGGAGCGTCATCATGAAAGGATTGGAGGCACTTGTCATCGAGTCTCTATTCGCAGCGCGGATGTATGGAGCAGAAGACGAGGTGCTAGAGTCTCTGGCCGCGAGTTTTCCCGCAATGGGGTGGGAAGACCATTTGCCTGATTACCTGGTCAGCCGCGTTGCCGAACATGGCCACCGACGAGCTGTGGAGATGCGCGAAGTTGCGCAGACACTGCGGCACGTTGGCATCGAACCGATGATGGCGCTAGCGACGGCTGAACGCCAGGAGCTACTCGTCGGCGAGATGGCCAAGCGGAGACTTGCGTTCGGTTCCGGCGAGCGGTTTTCCTGGCGCTCTTTCAGTGATGCGGTCGCCCGCACACGACGCAGGTCCGGGTCAGGCAAATAAATCCAGCAACTGCCGAATGGCAAGGGCAACACACCTGGTGTTCGCACCGTTTTTGCACTTAACGGTCCAGGGATGAGATTACCGCAGGTTCCCCCACCGGCCGCAGTCCTACGCGCGAAAGATTGATGCTTACCTTGGCCCCATGCGCATGTTCGACCATCAGGGCGGCCACCCGAGAACTCTCACCGTTTTCCAGCGCCTGAACGATTGCGTGATGCTGGCGGTGCGAATAGAGCAGGTGATCGTACATGCGTGGAAGGTCAATTTTGTCGAATGCGATCGCATGCGCGGCCGCAAACGGGATTCGGCCGTTGCGCTCGAGGGCTTCGGCGACGACTTTGCTGCCGGATCCCTGCACGATCAGCGAATGGAATTGCTTATTCATGTCGCCATAGCAGGCCTCGTCGGCCAGGAGCAAGTGCCCCTTGGCAAAGATCGCATCTCCGTCATGCAGGCACTCATGTAGGGAATGAATGAGGCGGCGGGACGGACCTTGTTCCGCCAACATACGAGCCGCCAGGCCTTCGAGAGCCCCGCGGACGTCAATGGCATCCATGATTTCCTGCGACGTGAATGCCCTTACGACGAAACCGCGAGTATCTAGCGGGGTCAGCACCCCTTCCTGGGCCAGGATCGGTAGAGCTTCACGTACTGGCGTTCGGGAAACTCCCAGCCTGGCCGCAAGTTCAACCTCTCTCACGCGCTCGCCCGGAGGCAATTCCCCCTGCAGGATCATTTCCCGTATTCTTACGATTACTCGCGAGTTCTTGCCGGCCATTTGTATGCAACCCGAATAAGCCCGAAATTCAGGCCTGAATGTCGCATACATTCTATTCGAACTATAAACGGCGAAAAACCATAAAACTCAATAATCGCGGGTTTAGGCCGGGCCAGACAGCATTGCGATCCTCACGCTTCCAATCCAAACAAGCGGATTGCATTTTCCTTCAGGATCAGCGGGCGTACTTCGTCGCGAATAGCGATCTTCTGGAAATCGGCCAACCAGCGATCCGGCGAAATCAACGGATAGTCCGAGCCGAACAATACTTTGTGCTTGAGGAGAGTGTTGGCATATTGAACCAGCGTCGGCGGGAAGTACTTCGGGGACCAGCCCGACAGATCAATGTATACCTGCGGCTTGTGCAAACATATCGAGATCGCTTCGTCCTGCCAGGGGAATGAGGGATGCGCCATGATGATTGGCATGTCAGGAAAGTCGACGGCCACGTCATCAATGTCCATCGGGTTGCCGTATTTCAATCGAACGCCGCCGCCTCCGCGCAACCCCGCGCCTATGCCGCTGTGGCCAGTGTGGAAAATCACGGGCAATCTGGCCTCGTTCACGACCTCATAAAAGGGATACGCCTGCTTGTCGTTGGCGTGGAACTGTTGCACCGGAGGATGGAGTTTGAAACCGCGAATGCTACCCGTGGCAATTAACCGTTTCGCTTCGTCAACCGCCGGCTTGCCCCGCGTCGGATCTACGCTGGCGAAGGCGAACATGATATCGGAATTTTCGGCGGCGAAGGCCGCAACCTCGTCGTTGGGAATAGGTGTGCGTCCCGTGAGTCGTTCGTCCACGCTGAAAATCACACAACCGATCTTGCGAGAGCGATAATATTCGGCCAGTGCGTAGCGGCCGCGGTCCACACCGGAATTGCCGAAGTATTTCTTCGCGGCTTCGTTAGCCGCGTTGTTGCTGTCATCATTTTCGAGGTGAACGTGTACATCGATGGCGATCAAGTCCCGGGCGTTCATTTTTCTGTCTCTTTTGATGGTTGCAACTCTGCGCTTTCCAACTCTTTCTGCGCGATGTGAAACGCCGTGTTGGCTGCAGGGACGCCGGCATAAATGGCAGTCTGAAGCAGCAACTCCTTCAAATCGCACGGCTCCAATTCATGCCGCAACCCCGAGCGCAGGTGCATCGCAAACTCCTCCCATCGCCCCAATGCGGCCATGGTTGCGAGCGCAAGTAGTCGCCGCGTCCGTACGTCCAATCCCGGACGTGTCCAGATCATTCCCCACGCATAGCGCGTGATCAACTCCTGAAACTCGCGGTTGAAGTCGTTCGCTGCAGCAATGGCTCGATTCACGTGATCATCGCCTAGCGTGGCCCGACGCACGGAAAGTCCTGCTTCGGAACGCTGCGTTTCATCTATCTCAGGTAGCAGGAATTCGAGCAATGCCGCAAGAAATGACCGGGGCCGTTCCAGGTTTGAGAGGTGGGCTGCCGCCAATTGCAACGAACGCGCGTTCGGGATTTCCCGCGTCAAGACTTCGCTGTTACCTGCCCACGGAGTTGAAATATCACGATCTCCTGAAATTACCAGCGTCGGAACCTGAATGTTCCGCAGGCTCTCGCGTGAATCGAAGTCGCGCAACGCGGCACAGCATCCGGCATATCCAGCCGGATCAGTTCCCAAGAAGACCGACTTCACGCTGCTGAAGTACGCGTTGGATTTGGCCAGAGTGTGTGGGGAGAAAAATCGCTGCATCACCATATCCACGATTGCAGCCATGCCACCTTCACGTACCATTTTGATCCGCGTCTCCCAGTTGCTGCGCTCTCCAAATTTTGCAGAGGTGTTGGCCAGAACCAGGCTTGTGAGGCGGTCCGGGGCGTTCACGGCAAGCCACTGGCCAATGGCGCCACCCATGGACAGACCGCAAAAGGCAAACTTGCGAATGCCCAGAGAATCGGCCAAACGGAGCACATCAGCTCCGAGCAGTTCGATCGTATATTCGCCGTTGGTTACTTCTGAAGCGCCGTGGCCACGCGTGTCGTATCGCAACACCTGGAAATGTGAAAGCAGATCCAGAACTTGGGGTGCCCACATCGCATGGTCGGTGCCGATCGAATGGGAGAAGATCAGCACTGCCTTGTCAGGCATTCCCTCGAGCCTGTAGAAGAGCCGGGCACCGTTGCAACTGGCGAATGGCAAACTTTATCGCTCCTTCTTGTTCGAGGTAATGCTATTCAACAGAGCTTCACGGAAAGCTTCGGCTGATCCGAGGTACTGTTCGGGAATCTCGAGCTGGTCAAGCAAAGAACGATTCAGGCGCGAGCTGACTTCCGGTGACTCCGCCAACAGTGTAGAGAGATCTTTGTTCTGTGCAAGGCTCTTATGAATTGCGTCCTCCACAAGTTTGTGAGCGATGTCTCGACCCAGCTCAGAGGCCAGGAGCATCATCACCCGCTCGGCGAAAATGAGCCCCTTGGTGTTGGTAATGTTTTGCTGCATGCGCGCCGGGTCCACCGAAAGACCCTCGGCAACCTCTGCCAGAGATGACGCGGCGCACCCCGTCGATTGAACGACGGACGCAACCGTCGGCCATTCAGATTGCCAGCCCCCGACCGCGCGTTCGTGCTCCTGCACCATGGCTGATAGAAAACTCGTCACTAGCCCAGGAATTCGCTGGGCCGCAGCAAGAGTCAGCGCACAAGCAATCGGATTTCTTTTGTGCGGCATGGTCGAAGACCCACCTCTGCCTTCGCCACCCGGTTCGGCCACTTCGGCTACCTCACCCTGCATCAGTAAGTTGATGTCACGCGCAATCTTTCCCAGAGAGGCGGCCAGTACTCCGCAGCAGCAAACCAGGTTGGCCAGACGGTCTCGATGCGTATGCCAAGGCGCGTCGGGGCAGTTCAATCCAAGTTCCTCCGCAAGCGTGCGAGCGACAACGGTTCCTTTGTCTGCCAAGGACGCCAACGTCCCGGAAGCGCCACCGAATTGAAGAACCAAAGCCTCATCGAAGGCGGACTCAAGACGCTTCCTACTTCGACTCACCGCCCCCAACCAGCCCGCGGCCTTCAAACCGAAAGTCACGGGCGGAGCCCCTTGCATCAAAGTTCGGCCCAGCATAACTGTAGCTTTGTGCCGCTCTGAAAGCGAAATGAGAGCCTTTTCCAGCCGCTGCAGATCGCTGAAAAGGATCGTTCGTGCGCGCTTCAGTAAAAGAACCAGCGCCGTGTCGGCGACATCTTGACTGGTAGCACCCCAGTGCACCCATCCCGCTGCTGCCGAGTCTGTGGCCCTGACTTTTTCAGTCAAAGCCTGGACGACAGGAATTCCTGGGGTGCCTGCGCGAAACATGCTGAGAGACAAACTGCGGATATCGAATTCATCTGCATGAGCGACCGCGGCAATGCGATCGGCTGCGGACTTGGGAACGATGCCGACACATGCCTCGGCACGCGCGAGCGCGACTTCAAAGTCCAGGAGCGCCTGCAAAACGGAGATGTCCGAGAACACTTCGGCGAGTGGTTCAGTAGTGGCTAAACTCTCGATGAGACGTGCTGCCAAAGCCGCTTCCTCAGTCCGGCATTATACGTGCGCAGCCTGCTCGAACAACGTCAACTTTGCGAACTCGTACCAGCGAGGCGCAGTAAGTCGTCGTCCGCAAGAGACGATGGTGTAGTCACGCAGGAAACTGCACCACTGCCAAGAAAGAGCCGACATTGCCAGACGAGCCGATCGGGACTAAATTATGGCAGTCCTACCGAGGAGACTCTATGCCGGTGCTCGATACGAAAAGCAGTATTGATGCAGTCGTGCGCGAATATGCCTTCCCTGATGTCCACATCGGCGCCGCAGAGGATGAATCTCCCTGGGTGCCTTTCCGACCGAATGTATTCATCCGCCATCTCGCATTCGACGTAAGGACGAATATGTATTCAAACGTTCTATGGGTGAAGTCGGGAGGCATGTTGGGTCGGCATCGCCATCGCGGACGAGTTTTTGGCTATACCCTCGAAGGCAGTTGGCGTTATCTCGAGTATGAC
>JASHQK010000658.1 GCA_030039195.1 Candidatus Sulfotelmatobacter sp. | reverse complement strand
CACCAGCCGCGCGCGATTTCCGCATCGGCGCGGACGCCAGCAATATGACCGAGCGGAATTTCCAGGCTGCTCTTGAATGCCCAGAGCTTGTCAGCGCCACGAACGTTTAATATCAGTTTGCCTTCCGCTATCGTTAGGTCGACCACAAGAACTCCACCCGCATAGAAAGAGTAGCATCCGGGAGCGCCTGCCTTACTGGGGGAGTAGGCCGTAAATGTCGAGCTCGTTTGCAGTGGGAACAAACACTCTGCCATTCGCGATGGTAGGGACAGTGAACTTCAGCGCCTGGCCGGCTTGATCGCGGCTGGCCGCCTGCGTACTGTTATACAGTTCATTCGCAACATTGGTCGCATCCTAAGCGTGTAAACACGGCCGGCCTGCTGGCTACCGGATTGGTTGAGTTATAACTCGAATTGTCGATATCCCAGATGATGCCGTTGTCGTTCCCGTTTGCAGACAACGAAGCCGTTGCACCGTGCATGCCAAAGGCCGTTCCACTCATCGAAGTCGCATTGCACGAAAGCTGCTCTCCCACATCGGCCCCGGCATTGACTTGATGGCGCTCATACGAACGAGTCAAACGCCACGTCGAACAAAGAAGCCCGTGGCGCCAAAACGGATGTGCACCCGTAGCATTTAATTGCCGCGCCCCTTTGGGTCTTGCGTCACCGGGCAGGAAGTGAACCGTGCATTGGGAGATTGATTGAAAAAACTTCGCTGCCAAACAGAAAGGCCCGCAAAGCTCAGATCGGCAACCACGGGCGCGTCATCGGTTGAGTTGGACGTACTACACAGCTGTCATTGATCCAAACATGCGAGCTGCCGACATCGTTCGCGGAACGGGTCACATGCCCCCCAGACTCTTGCGCGCCTGATCATCCTGGTAGTCGACTTTCTTGCCAGTTCGCGCTTCCAGGGTGACGATCGTCGGACGCACGATAGATTTTCCCAGTTCGAAGACGGCGGCGTGCTGCTGGCCATGTTCATCTTTCCAGCCGATGGTCAGAAAGTGCTTTTTCTTCTTTGTGAACAGGCGAAACGGGTTCACCGCGGTGCTGAAAGTAAGCCGGCGGGCTGCATCCATGCCGTACTCGAGATCGTTGACCTGATCGTACGGGATTACCAGCTGCCCCTCTTTGAACGCGAAAATAAATTCCCGCTCATTCCCCGTCGTGCAATACCCCTGGGTGTTTGCAGGAATGTCACCTTCGGTTCCGCCCACATACGCCGATTTATTGTCCGGAACTCCCGCAACGGCAATCAGGCTCGTCGCGAGCAACAACGCTAAAAGGGCAATCGACCGCTTCATGATCCTCTTACCTCGGGAAAAGAGTAGCAGGCCTCGGAGCCATCCTATAGTATTCCTGAAAACGGGCTGCAACCGCAATTTAGTGCGTGTCGATTTCGGGTAGTAGCGCAGCTTGTTTGTCATTCTGAGCAAGCCGATGTTGCAGCGAAGAATCTGGTCGAGCCGCGCGATGCGTCGACCCTTTGCGACGCAATCATCGCGCGTCCGCTCGCTTCCTTATCAAACTGCACCACCCGATTTCGGCCCAAATTCTTAGATTTCTCGAATGTTGGCCGCACTCGCAGCTTGAAAGTCAGGCGAAGTTTTTCATCCCACCGCCGATAAGAAAATTGTGGGCAACGTTTCCTCACGGCACGCGGCTGGTCAAGCTCCGGCCAGAAAACCAAAGGTGCTGCGCTATGTGGCGAGACAGCCGATCCTCGATCGCGAGCAAAAGGTCTTCGGTTATGAACTGTTGTTTCGCGACGGACTCGAAAACACCTTTACCGGCAACTGTGACGAAGCGTCGCGCGCCACGCTCGACCGCTCGCTCGTGATGGGTCTCGACGTGCTCTGCGACGGCCGGCGGGCCTTTATCAACTGCACCCGCGACACGTTGATTAAAGCCCTGGTCACGCTTCTACCCTCCGCTTCCACCGTCGTCGAGGTGCTCGAGACCGTACCTGCCGACCCCGACGTCTTAGCCGCTTGTCAAAGCCTGAAAGAAGCCGGCTATCTGATTGCGCTTGACGATTTCGTTGCCGACGACAAACGCGAAGCTCTGGCTGAGATGGCCGACATCATCAAGGTCGACATCAAGCTGACCACCGACGAACAGCGCGCTGCTATCGTAAAACGATATGGCCCGTGGCGACATCGCCTTCTGGCAGAAAAAATCGAAACGCCCGAGGATTTCGCCCGGTCCCGCGACCTGGGTTTCGTTTATTTCCAGGGATTTTTCTTCCGCCGCCCGGAGAAACTCAACACTCGCGATCTGCCCGGCAATCGCCTGAACTATCTGCGCATGCTACAGGAGGTCTCGCACGCGGAACTCGATGTGCCCGCCTTGGAAAGACTGATCAAGGCCGAAGCCTCGGTTTGCTATCGCTTGCTGCGCTATCTGAACTCGCCCGTCTTCGGATTGAAAAACGAAATTCGCTCGGTGCGGCACGCGCTCTCCATGTTGGGCGAGCGCGAGGTTCGGCGCTGGGCCCGGCTCGTGGCCGCCGTCGGCGCGGGGCAGGAGAAAACCACCGATCTGGTTTTGTCTGCTCTGGTCCGCGGGCGCTTCGGCGAATTGCTCCAGCCGCTGGTCCCGCATGGCGACTCGGATCTTTTCCTCCTGGGCCTTCTTTCTCTGCTCGATGCCATGCTCGAGTTGCCCATGGCCGACGTGCTCGATCGCGTTCCCCTCGACCACGAAACCAAAGCCGTACTCCTGGGCAAGCCGAGTGCGCTGCGTCCCATCTATCAGTTGATGCTCGCGCACGAGAGCGGCGAGTGGGAGGCCGCGGAACAGTTGAGCGCAAGTCTGCATCTCGACTCCGAAGAAGTGGCCAGCTATTACTGGCGCGCCCAGCAGTGGGCGCGCGAAGTCTCTTCCGGTACGTAACCCCTCTACATTCCTTCGCTACCTTCTCTTCGGAACCTCGCAATCGAAAATAAGACCATTAAGAGGGAGGCCAAGAACGTGGCGCATGTAATGACGAAAAATCTATCGACGCCGGTCACGCTGATCGGCCGTTGGGAAAAGTCTCCGGCGATACCGCTCCACCAATAGGAAAACAGCCCAATGTCCATGATTACGTGGCCGATCATGGCCGGAATCAGCGATCCGGATGACCATGCGATGAGTCCCAACAGCACGCCCGCGCCAAACACAATCGGTACCATGCCGGCTATCGCCCAGCCTTTGCTGAGATGTATCGCCGTAAAAAATACCGAAGAAATCAGAATAGCAATCGGTGCGCCGTGGCGCTGTTCAATTGGGCGCTGCATGTAACCGCGAAAGCCGGTCTCTTCGCAGATTCCCGCGGAGATTGCGGAGAACACAACCGCGAGCCATTTGAGAGGGAGGGACGGGATAAAGGGAAACGTATAACCCTTGCGGAACGACGCAATCGGATAGGGAACAAAACGGAACAACAAAACAATCGACGCGTGCACGGTTGTGGCGAAGAAGAATGCAGCGATCACCGTCCAAAACCATTTCCGTGGTGATAGCCTCACCCGGCGAAACGCATTGGCTCGGGCCGCTTGCGTCTTATGGGGAGGACCTCCGCCACTTGTCCACCACACGTAAAGAACGAGGAATATGGTCTCGCCAATTGTGGCCAGCGACACACCCAGATTCAGAAGAAGTAATAGCCATACGTTGGCAGCCACCATGGCAATGAGAAAGCCTGAGATGATGGCTCGCACCGAGACTGGCAACTTTAGCCACAGGCTGGAACTGGCGTCTTGGTTTATCGTCGCCACAGCCGCTGAGCGAGAAATACCCGGCGAGGATACTAGAAGCAACCCGAGCGTCACAAGGCTCGAGGCCCGCCATCGTCTCTTGACCTTCCCATTCCCCTGCCTTACATTGACCGCATTAACGTTTGGGAGGGAGTTATGCTCGATGGTTTCAAGAAATTCATCCTGCGCGGAAATGTTGTCGATATGGCTGTGGGCGTGGTAATCGGCGCGGCTTTTGCCAGCGTGGTTGCCGGGCTCACTTCAGCTTTCCTGAATCCCCTGATCAAGCTGGCTACGGGCGGCGGAGAAAAGTTCTCTTCATTACAGTTCACAGTGCACGGCGTCCCGTTTCCGCTCGACAATTTCATCAATGCCTGCATCTCATTCCTGCTGATCTCAGCTGCCGTCTATTTTCTTGTGGTGCTGCCGGTCAATACCTTGGTGGCACGCATGCATAAGAGCGACAAACCGGCCGATCCGACTACGAAGAAGTGCCCGGAATGTCTGAGCGAAATTCCCCTCGCTGCCCGTCGGTGCGCGCACTGCGCTCAACCGCAAACGGTAGGAGTGGCCGCCTAAGCCGTCGGCGGGAAGGCGGTCGACTTGTGTCGAAATCGGTTGTGTCGTGGCTTATTCGTGGAATAACGTCCGCACGTCCTCTGCGCGTTTCGAGTACCATGGGCGGATGAGCCTCCGCTGGTCGCATCTGTTGGTGCTTTTGGCTGCTCTGACCTTGCCGGGGACTCGTCTCTGCGCGCAATCCTCATCCTCTTCACGGCACCATACCGACAAATCCGTCGCAGAGAAGCCGCTGGATTCCGGTTCGGTCAACGATGGAATCTACCGCAACAAAACTCTGGGGCTCACTTGCAAAATCCCGGACGAGTGGGTATTGCGCACCGATGAAATGAATGGGCACGGCGACGGATTGCCGGACGCTACAGCAAAAAGCGCTGTGGCCGATGCGTCTCAGCCAGCGCAAGCGCCCTCCTCTGACTCAGGCGGAAAGGTGCTGCTGGCAGCGTTTTCGCGGCCGCCGGAGGCGAAAGGCGAAGAGGTGAATTCCTCCATCCTGATCGCTGCCGAGCCCGTAACTGCTTATCCCGGACTGAAAGATCCGGTGCAGTATTTTGGTCCGCTCAGCGAAGTGGCCCAGGCCCAGGGCTTGCAGAAAGACGAAGATCCTTACGAAGTGGCGATCGGGCCGCAGACGCTGGTCCGCGGCGACTTCCACAAGGACGTGGGAACGCGTGTCATGCGCCAATCGACGCTGGTGATGCTATCGCACGGGTACGCCGTTTCGATCACGGTGATCGCAGGCAGCGACGACGGAGTCGAAGAGTTAGTGAACGGCCTGGATTTTCAAAGGCCGAGGCGAAGCACGAAATGAATCACGCTGACGCCGGGAACCGGCCAGTCCCGGTTACTCTCATCTCTATCTACTTTCTGCTCTCCGCCGCGTGCCTCTGGGTGCTTGCTACAATTCTTATTCTTTCGCCGGGCAAAATATCGCTGATGCTTGCGTCCCGATTCATGCACGGTCTGGAATTGGCCGGGCCATACATGATGTTGCTGGTTGGGTCTGGCTACGCTCTGGTTGGCTGGGGATTATATCGGCTGCACAACTGGGCACGATGGCTGGCGATGCTGGTTATGGCTTTAGCAATCGGATCTCTTGTGCCCGTGATCTCTGCTGCCCAGTTGAATCTCAGGTTTCTCGCGACTGGACTCGAAATTGTGGTTTGCGCCGCCGCCGGGTTTTATCTGGCGCAAGCTCCCACCGTGCTTGAAGCGTTCGCGAAGAGTTCCAGGCAAGAAACCATGCGTAGTGGCTCAGTTTGAACGTCTACTCTGCTGCGTCATTCCGAGGCCCCGCGCCCTGGCCAGCGGGGCGAGGAATCTCGCGTGCAGCTCGGCCTCCCGCTCCGGAGATTCTTTGCTCCGCCTGAAAGCCTTCCTCAAAGCTTCGCCCTGACTCGCCCCTTCTCCCCGACGCGCTCGCTAACTTCGAACCGCATCTTGCCGGCTTTCTTGTCAGCATCGACGATGGCGTGATCGCCGTGCAATATCTCTCCATCCAGAATCTTCAACGCCAGCGGATCCTGAATCAGCTTCTGGATCGCGCGCTTCAACGGACGAGCTCCGAAATTCGGATCGTAGCCCTCGGTAAAGAGTAAGTCTTTCGCAGCATCCGTCAATTCGAGCGAAATCTTCCGCTCCGCCAGTAGCCGCCGAACATCTTCCAACCTCAACTCGATGATCTTGACCAGCTGTTCCTTCCCGAGCGGACGGAACACAATGATGTCGTCCACACGGTTCAAAAATTCCGGCCGGAAGTGCGCGTGCAACTGATTGATCACCTGCTGAGAAGCCTGTTCGAAATCCGCCTCCGAACGAAGACCCTCCGCCTGCAGGAACGACGAACCGATGTTCGACGTCATGATGATGATCGTGTTCTTGAAGTCCACCACCCGGCCTCTTCCGTCGGTGAGCCGGCCATCGTCCATGATCTGCAGAAGAACGTTGAACACATCCGGATGCGCCTTTTCTATTTCGTCAAACAGCACAACTGCATAGGGACGCCGGCGCACTTGCTCGGTCAGTTGTCCCCCTTCTTCATATCCCACGTAGCCCGGAGGCGCACCAATCAGCCGCGCCACCGAATGCTTTTCCATGTACTCCGACATGTCGATGCGCAGCAGGGCGCGCTCATCGTCGAATAAGAATTCGGCGAGCGCACGCGCCAGCTCGGTCTTGCCCACCCCGGTCGGTCCCAGAAAAATGAACGATCCGATCGGACGCTTGGGATCGCTCAATCCCGCGCGCGAACGGCGAATGGCATTGGCCACGCGTTCTAGCGCCGCATCCTGGCCCACCACGCGCTGCCGCAACCGGACTTCCATGTTGATCAGCTTTTTGACTTCACCTTCGAGCATTTTCGAAACTGGAATGCCGGTCCACTTCGAGACGATCCGCGCAATATCTTCCTCGTCAACTTCTTCTTTGAGCATGCGTGTAGCGCGAACGCCCTCGCCCGCGTCTGCCGTCAGCTTGGCGAGTTCCTGTTCAGTTTGCCGAAGAAGCCCATAACGGATTTCCGCCACGCGCTGCAGATTGCCCTTGCGTTCCTCCGCCTGCTCCTCGATCTTCAGCTGATCGATTTTCTCCTTGAGTGCACGGATCCGCGCAATCGCATCTTTTTCCTTCTTCCAATTCGCCTTCAGTGTGTTCGATTTTTCGCGGATTTCCGCCAATTCTTTCTCGATGGTCCCTAGCCGCTCGCGCGAATTAGGGTCGTCTTCTTTCTTCAGCGCCTGCTTTTCGATTTCCAACTGCGTGGCGCGACGTTCGAGTTGATCGATATCGGTGGGCAGCGAATCGATCTGGATGCGCAGCGAAGCGGCCGCTTCATCCATCAGATCGATGGCTTTGTCGGGCAGGAAGCGATCGGAAATGTAACGATGCGAGAGCGTGGCCGCAGCCACGATCGCCGAATCTTTAATGCGCACGCCGTGGTGGACTTCATACTTCTCTTTCAGCCCACGCAGAATCGCGATCGTGTCTTCGACATTCGGCTCACCCACAAAGACGATTTGGAATCGTCGTTCTAGCGCGGCATCTTTTTCAATGTATTTGCGATATTCATTCAGCGTCGTTGCGCCGATCGCGCGTAGCTCTCCGCGAGCCAGCGCCGGCTTCAGCATGTTCGACGCGTCGATCGCGCCTTCGGCCGCTCCGGCGCCGACCAGCGTGTGCAGTTCATCGATAAACAGAATGATCTGTCCCTGGGAATCTTCGATTTCCTTTAGAACTGCTTTCAGCCGGTCTTCGAATTCGCCACGATATTTCGCCCCGGCCAGCATCGCTCCCAGATCGAGGGCAACCACGCGCTTATTCTTCAATACTTCGGGAACGTCGCCGGAAATGATGCGCTGCGCCAAACCTTCTACGATCGCCGTCTTGCCCACTCCGGGTTCGCCAATGAGAACGGGGTTATTCTTCGTGCGGCGCGAGAGCACCTGCACAACGCGCCGGATTTCTTCATCGCGTCCAATGACTGGATCGAGCTTTCCGCGACGCGCCTGCTCCGTCAGATCGCGCGCATAACGTTCCAGCGCCTGATATTTCGCCTCCGGATTCTGATCCGTGACTTTCTGCGATCCGCGCACCGCAGTCAGCGCTTTCAGAATCGCATCATAGGTTGCGCCGTGTCGCGCCAGAATCTGTTGGGCGGCGTCGCGCTTCAACTGAGTCGCAGCGAGCAGCAGATGTTCGGTCGAAACGTATTCGTCTTTGAAGTTCGAAGCTTCTTTGAACGCCTGATCAAGCAGCTTGTTGACCTCGTTCGAAAGCGTCGGCTGCGCCGCCTCCCCGGAGACTTTCGGCAGCTTATCGAGTTCGCGGTATACCTCGTTCAACACGGCCTGCGGCCCGATGCCGATTTTCTCCAGCACCGGCGGCACAATGCCTTCTTTGTCCTCGAGAAGAGCGGCGAGCAGATGCAACGGCTGCAGCTCGGGATTGCCGTGCTCGGCGGCGAGTTGATTCGCCCGCTGCATGGCTTCCTGCGCTTTCACAGTAAATTTATCCCAACGGATGGGCATGAGAACCTCGATTGAATAATTTTATAATTTGGTAATTGAGTAATTGGAGGAACTTTCCGCCTCGCGGGTTTCAAATTACCCGATTATCAAATTTCACAATTACAAAATAATCGGGAGACGGTCACCTCTGCCGCCTCCCGTCGAGATTGTCCCTTTTCATCTTGATCTCAGGCGTCATCCCGAAGCCCCGCGTTTTCACCAGCGGGGCGAGGGATCTCGCGTGCTGTATTTCTAATCCCCGCAGGATCCTTCGCCTCGCTCCGCTCGCCCTCGGCAAAGCCGAGGGTCTACCAGAATGCGGCTCCGCTCAGGATGATGCCGCCTGGGCAGAGAGGGATTACGCCGCTTTGCTCGGGCCCTTGGCTTCGATCTGCCTTTCTGAACCAACGTTGACCTTGATCTGCTTCGGCTTCGCCTCGGCTTTCTTCGGCAACGTGATCTTCAGCACGCCCTTGTCATAATTGGCGGTGACGTGCTCGTTATCAACCGTCGTCGGCAGCGTGAACGTCCGGACGAAGCTGCCATACTGGCGCTCCACGCGGCGATAATTCTCTTCTTTCTCTTCTTTCTCGATCTTGCGCTCGCCTCGCACCGTCAGCGTATTGTTTTCGACGCGAACGTCAATGTCTTTCTCCTCGATCCCGGGCACTTCGATCTTCAACGTGACCTTGTGCTCGTCTTCGTAGACATCCACGGCGGGGGCAAAGCTCGAGCTAGTGAGGGACTCATCCCGGCCCGCATCGTTGAAGGACTCGCGGAACAGGCGGTTCATGCGGTCCTGCAGCGTGGCGAACTCACGGAATGGTTCCCAACGGGTTAAAACTGTCATAACTAATTCCTCCTTCAGAAATGGTTTTGGTTCAAAGTTAGGGAATTTCGAAACCGGCCTTGGTTTACTTCTCAAGGCTCACGGTCACTCCATTAGACGCATCGTTAGCGTGAATCAATCATAAAAGTTTAGCGTGCTATTGTCAATAATAAAATGCGGTTTGTTTTCAATTGCTTACATTCGCAATAATGCACTTCAGGTAGGCAGTTTCCGGCACATTTGGCAGGATTGGATGATCTTTGGCCTGTCCTCGGACCTCAATCAGGCGTACGGCGCGGCGGGCATCCAGCGCGGCTTGGGAGAGCATTTCTAGAAAGCTTGCCCTATCCACGTGGTAGGAGCACGAGCACGTCACCAAAATTCCGCCAGGACGCAGCATCTTCAAGGAGCGCAGGTTGAGTTCTTTGTAGCCGCGCATGGCGGAATCCAGATCGCGCTTGGTTTTGGCAAACGCCGGCGGATCCAGAACGATCGTGTCGTATCGCCGATTCGCCGCAGCGTAGTCCTTGAGCAGATCGAACGCGTTGGCCTCGATCCATTCAACCTCACGTCCGTTCAGAGTCGCGTTCTGGTCGGCAACTTCCAGCGCCGGACGCGAGCTGTCAACCCCGGTCACCTGCGAGCATCGCGGAGCCAGATGAAGCGCAAAGCCTCCCTGATAGCAGAAAACGTCGAGCGCTTCGCCGTGGGCATATTGGGCTGCTGCAGAGTAATTCTCCCGCTGATCGAGAAATGCTCCCGTCTTCTGTCCTTCGAGCGCGTCGTAATGGAATTGAACGCCATTCATCTGGAAAGTCGTTGCGGACTTG
>JASHQK010000657.1 GCA_030039195.1 Candidatus Sulfotelmatobacter sp. | reverse complement strand
TCATCAACCTTTTAGAGCATCCTTTCTCTTTTGGCTAGAGACTTCGTGAATAATCCAGGCTAGAGCTCTGGTGTCGTGTCTCCCGATACTTTCCAGAGCAAGCCCCTGGCCGCCTCTCGGACCGGATGATATCGATGCACTAGCTTTTGCTGACACATCCCCATACAGCTCCGCGAATCCCGCCGGCGTTCGATCCGCCAAAGCGCCATGCAGCCGCTCGTGATTGTAAATGGGAATCTTGCTAGCTTCTGCCGCGTCCGCCAGCGAAACAAACCACTCCACATTCAAACATTCGTCTCGCAATCGCCCGTTGAATCTCTCTGACCCAACCCCCGAAAACTGGACCATCTAGAATGTGAGTTCTACCAAACCCAGGAGAGGAGAACCACAATGAAAGGTATCCGGCACAGCGAAGAGCGAATCATCACCATCCTGAAGCAAGGTGAGGCAGGAGTGGCGACGGCGGAGTTGCGCCGGCAGCACGGGATCAGTGAGCAGACTTACTACCGCTGGAAGGCGAAGTACGGTGGCATGGATAGCAGCGAGGCGAAACGGCTGAAACAACTGGAAGATGAGAACCGGAAGCCGAAGCATGTGGTAGCGGAGCTGACGCTGGATAACCGGGCGCTGAAGGACGTGCTCTCAAAAAAACTGGTAAGGACTGCGGGACTTCGGGCCGCCGTGAGCTATGTGGAAGTGGAGTACGAGATGAGCGAACGGCACGCCTGCAGGCTGCTGGGATTGGGACGTTCGATACCTCGCTGGGCGGGTTGCGCGTGCGGCGGGTGCTGGATCGGATTGCCAGCGAGCGCGGACTACCCGAAGCCATCGTGTTGGACAACGGGCCGGAGTTCCGCGGGCGAGCGCTGGCGGCGAGGAACGAAGAACGCAGAGTGCGGCTGGAATTCATTCAGCCGGGCAAGCCGGCACAGAACGCTTTTGCCGAGAGTTTCAACGGGCGATTGCGAGATGAATGCTTGAATGCCAACTGGTTCACGAGCCTGAGCGATGCACGGAGAAAGATCGAAGATTGGCGGCAAGATTATAACCGGCAACGTCCACACAGTTCGTTGAACTATTTGCCGCCAGCAGAGTTTACACGTCAGCAATGTGTGAAGAATCGCATTGAGGAGCACATCGAGAAAGCCGTGGTGGAGCTCGCCCTGGAGAAGCCAGCCTACGGCCAGGTGAGAGCAGCCAGCGATCTGGCCAAGCGTGGCATGCTGATCTCCCCCGCCGGGGTACGTTGCGTTTGGCTGCGCCACGATCTGGAAACCTTTCGCAAACGGCTCAAAGCGCTGGAAACCAAAGCCGCGCAGGAAGATTTCATCCTCACCGAAGATCAGCTGCGGGCCCTGGAGCGAGCGCGGGAAGAGGAACAAGCTCACTGGGAGATCGAGACCGAACACCCGGGTTACCTTGGGGCCCAGGATACCTACTACGTGGGCAGGATCAAGAGTATCGGCCGCATCTACCAGCAACCATTTCTGGACACTTATGCGAAGCTGGCTTTCGCGAAGCTTTACGATCGAAAGAATGCCTTGGTAGCTGCGGATCTGCTCAACGATCGTGTGCTGCCATTCTTCGAGGAACAGAAGGTGCCGCTGTTGCGCGTGCTGACGGACCGCGGCACGGAGTACTGTGGCAATCGAGAATCCCACGAGTACCAGCTCTACTTGGCAGTAGAGAACATCGACCACTTGCGCACCAAAGCCAAGTCGCCGCACACCAATGGGATCTGCGAGCGCTTTCATCGCACCATGCACGAAGAGTTCTACAGCGTGGCGTTTCGCAAAAAGCTCTATACCAGTCTGGAGGAGTTGCAGTCGGATCTTGACGTTTGGCTACGTGAGTACAATGAAAAACGCGAACATTCCGGCAAGTACTGCTACGGGAAAACGCCCTGGCAGACTTTCCTGGATTCCAAACACTTGGCGGAGGCGAAAATGCTTGACTCTCTGACAGCTACAGTTTCTTCTGACGTTGAACTGCGGAGCGCGGAGCCGGAGCCCGAGCCCTGCGAAGCGAAGCGGGGCGGAGCACAAGAAGCTGCAGCCTAAAAATGATCTTTGTCAGATCAAGTTTCAGCTAGAACGCGTGCGGCGACCGAGTGTTGTGCAAGGGTTCGTACGAGGGTGTAAATAGGACTGTGTAAATGACCATGGGAGAGAGGAGAATGAAAGTCCCATGGCAATCGACAAGAAGCTGATCGATCAACTGCTCATCGACTACAAGAAACCCGAGGATATCATCGGGGAGAACGGGCTACTCAAGCAACTCACCAAAGCCGTGCTGGAACGGGCACTGGAAGCCGAGATGACCGAGCATCTGGGCTATGAGAAGCACGATCCGGCGGGACAGCATCAAGGCAATCCACGCAACGGGAAGAGCCGAAAAACTTTGCAGGGTGACTTTGGGGAGTTGGAGCTGGAGACGCCACGCGATCGCCAAGCCAGGTTCGAGCCGAAGATCGTGGGAAAGCGGCAGACGCGTTGGACCGGCTTCGATGACAAGATCATCTCGATGTATGCCCGCGGGATGACTACGCGTGAGATCCAGGGTCATCTGGAAGAGATCTACAGCATCGAAGTCTCGCCCACGCTGATTTCCAATGTGACCGAGGCGGTGATCGAAGAAGTGAAGCAGTGGCAGAACCGGCCGCTGGAACAGCTGTATCCGATCGTGTATCTAGATGCGTTGATGGTGAAGGTGCGGGACGAGGGGCACATCCAGAACAAGGCGATCTACGTGGTGCTGGGCGTGAACCTGGAGGGGCGGAAGGAAGTGCTGGGGCTGTGGGTGGCCCAGAGCGAAGGTGCGAAGTTCTGGCTGGGGGTGCTCACCGAGCTGAAGAATCGCGGCGTGCAAGATATTTTTATCGCCTGCGTGGACGGACTGAAAGGATTTCCCGAAGCGATCGAAAGCGTGTATCCCAAGACCGAGGTGCAGCTGTGTATTGTGCATCTGGTGCGGGCTTCGCTGAACTACGTGCCCTGGAAACTACGCAAGCCGGTCGCTGCCGATCTGCAGTCGATCTATCGCGCGGCGACCATGGCCGAGGCCGAGCAGCAACTGGCCGAGTTAGAAGCGAAGTGGAAAGCCTACCCCAGCGTGAGCCAGGTGTGGCGGCGGAACTGGCCGCGCATCACGCCGTTTTTTAACTACCCGCCTGACATCCGTCGGGCCATCTATACCACGAACAGCGTCGAATCACTGAACCGCTCGCTGCGCAAGATCATCAAGATTCGCGGCGGATTTCCCAACGAAGAGGCGGCGCTAAAGTTGTTGTTTCTGGCCTTGCGGCAGGCGGCGAAGAAGTGGACGATGCCGATTCAGCACTGGCGCGAAGC
>JASHQK010000656.1 GCA_030039195.1 Candidatus Sulfotelmatobacter sp. | reverse complement strand
GTGACCGACCCGGAGTCGATCCCTTCCTTAGTTGACTTGGCTGCGATCGGAAGCGGCAAGCAGAGACGCGGCGCGGGAGCATAAAAGCCAAACCGCAAGCTGGAACAGCGTGCCCGTCCTGAGGGCAACTCGTCTTTGTCTTGCCGTTTTTCGGCGGGGGGTTGACTTTCGAGCAACCATCGTTCTGGATGTTTCGCAGAATCTGGCGAACATTTAACGAAGCTTAAGTCAATTTCGTTGACATCAATAACAGAATCGGACTACGATTTGCATGTTTGTCTCACGTCATGGGCTTGAGAGGACTCGACACCCCTCAGGCCCTTCTTTCTTTGCCTCTGGATTTGCACCCCGCCTTTCGCAAGTTTGCCATCTGTACTCGTCACAGCTTGCGTGGTGCCACGATCGCGGCAGCAATCAATCATACGCGCTTCCGTCCCTCATCCCTCCAAGGCTGATTATGCTAGATTGAACTTCGCAGGGCCCATAGCTCAACGGTTAGAGCAGCAGACCTATGATCTGTCGTGCATCACAATACTGCGGAGGGGCGAGATTGGAGCGATCCCCGCGAAGGCTGCCCCGATGGCGCTTGTCTGCCACAGCCGAAAAGCTGTCCGCTACATGCCTCATCGTCACGGACTATCAACCAACAATGGCGCGTCGAGATAACTGCAATCTGCTTTCACGCTCAACCGTGGTGAAGAGCTAATCAGCTATATCGATCTTGTCACCTCGGTGGTAACTCCACGACAAAGCGCCCCTCGCCGAAACCTCCTGCGAATGCTTCCAATACCATCAATAAGGCCGTACAAGGCTGCTTCTTCGGCAAAGTTGGGTAGGTCAGTGTGACTGTCGCAGAAGATCCAGTGCCGATATCACCAAGGCTGACTGGCAGCGCCGTCTCAGTACGGGCCCAGTCAAGAGTAGACGCAAATACGATCACTCCGTTTGCCGTCGCACTACCAGTGTTGGACACTGTCAGCGTCGCCACATATTGCTTTGTGGCTGCGTCAAAAGCAAGCGACTGAATCTGTGTTTCCAACTTCGCGCCCCGCGTTGCGACGGGTATTGCAAACTCCACTTGTTGCGCCGCAAACGCGTTGCCATACACAGTCACGTTGTATGTCCCAGGTGCGTATCCTCGAGTGTCTAAAGCAAAGATATATTTCCGATGGTGGAACCTGAAGGCCATGGACTTTTCTAAGATAATGCTGGAGGCGGGATTTCCGTTGGCGTCTTGGACGAGCATGACGGTGATCCCTGCGGTCGCGTCCTTGACCACCTGTCCGGGCTGCGCGATCGCGGTCAAGGCGAATTCGACGGGAATCAGAGTCCCGGCCGGAAATATACGAGCATCGCTCTGCTGGAGCGGGGGCAGGAATGCGAACGATGCCAAGCCCTGAGGATCACTGGGTCCAAGATCGACGGCGAAAAACTCAGAAAATCCTTTCGTTTTTCCTTTGGTTGTTGGATCAATCCGCTGAAGATAGAACGCAGTAAAAATGTTTGTCCAGTTATTGGTCCCGATTGGTGCCGTTAAGAAGCCTGGGTTAACGATCGCTTGGTGTGTGTCGTAGCTTGTCTTGACATCGATCGTAGCCGTTGACTCAGCAGGACAGGTGATGGAGTTCCCGTTCGTGTTCGTGCAACTGACCTGGTAGTCCTCGCAATAGCCGTCTTCGCCGTCGTAAACGATGCAGAGTGCATTGGCAAATGGTGTACCTACCACACGCTGCTGAAAGGTCGCTTGCGGTGTTTGTACGGCTGTAACCGTCATATTCACACCTGAGAAGCTGGTCCCCGGGGGATACTGTACAGTGAAATTATGCACATTATTGTCGAATTGGAATTGATTCGGTTCGGTTGGACTCAAAGGCAGCGTGATAGTTTCCTGCGTTGGCGCAGCTTGGAGTCCAGTCCCCTGAAGAACAACCGTCTGCGGGCTGCCGGGGGCATTGTCGGTAAAAGTAACGGTGGCGCTCCGGACTCCCGCTGCCAACGGTGAGAACGTCACTGCCACCGTACAATTCGCCGTCGGCGCAAGGTCGAAGGTCGTACCCTGGCAAGTGCCACCGGAGCTAAAGAGGAAGTCCGCCGCGTCCGCCCCAGCCACTGAAACATTGCTGACCTTGAGTGTGCCCGTGCCGCTGTTCGTAATCGAAATCAATTGAGGTTTACTGAATGTCCCCGCCATCTGGCTGCCGAAAATCAATTCGGTGGGACTCAGAAAAACCGCTGGCACAGGAGGAACGCTGATCTCACGTACGCGGCCGCTGGTTCCATCCGAAACCAGGATGTTGATGTTTCCTCCGGCGCCGGGCGCAACCACCAGTCCGGAAAGGTATGGCCAGAGGCTCGCGCTGGCTGCAGGTCCACCGTCCCCACCAAAAGTGACCGTACCGTTGCCCGCCAGTGTTGTAATGATCCCGGTGACACCATTCACCTCGCGCAGCCGGTAATTTCTCTGATCCGAGATGTACAAATTCCCGAACGTGTCCAGGGCGATACCTGCAGGACAAGACAACTGCGCCGCCGTAGCTGGACCGTTGTCGCCACTAAATCCCGCGCCTAGACCGTAGTCACCGGCGACTGTCGAGATTTTTTGCGTTAGGGCATCGACGCGGCGGACGACATTGTTCCCGCAGTCTGCAATGAAGAGATTCCCCTTCACGTCGACATATACGCTGAAGGGAGTGTTGAGTTGGGCCAAGGTAGCCGGCCCTCCATTTCCGCTGTAGCCCGCTGCGGGCCGACCGTGATCGTTGAGAATCGAAGTATTTCCTGCCACCGTGGTTATGACCTGACTAGCAGCGTCCACGCGGCGGACAACGTTATTCGTCTGGTCCGCGATGTAAAGATTACCCGCAGCATCCGTAGCGATCCCTCTGGGGCTATATAACTCCGCACTGGTCGCGGGCCCTCCGTCTCCGCCGAAACCTGAAGTTCCGTTGCCGGCATACTCGTTGATGATTCCAGTCGACGCTTCTACGTATCTCACGCTCGCCTTATGGTCCGAAATAAAAAGATTCCCGGAGGCATCCAATGCCACACCCGAGGGATTGTAGAGTTGAGCAGCGGTCGCGGGCCCCCCATTTCCGCTGGGAGGCAGTGTAGATTCGACGTCTCTGCCTGCCACCGTGGAAATCAGGCCTGTCGCGGCATCGACCGTGCGTACTCTTCCAGCGACGCCGTCACCGATCAAAACGTTTCCAGAACTGTCGAGCGCAATGCCTTGCGAAAACAGCAATGCACTGGTGGCTGGGCCGCCGTCGCCCACCGTTCCGTTTCCGGCGACCGTTGTGATCACGTTCGTTGCGGCGTCAATTCGCCTCACGCGGTAGTTGTCTACGTCTGTAAAGAAGATGTTACCGGCAGCGTCTACCACGAGGTCCATTCCCCCAAAGGTGCGATAAGGACTCAACTGGGCTGACGTAGCCGGTCCGCCGTCGCCCGAGAAGCCCGGGCCCAGTGTAATGTTCCCCGCGACGACGGTGATGATCTGTGTGCTCGCAGCGACCCGCAGTATGGCGGGCAGTCCGTTGTCGGCGATGAGCAGGTCGCCCGCAGGATCAAAAGCGAGGCCCGTCGGGTTGGACAGCTGGGCTTGCGTAGCGGGAACCCCGGTTGG
>JASHQK010000655.1 GCA_030039195.1 Candidatus Sulfotelmatobacter sp. | reverse complement strand
GCCACAGCTGATAGTCCGAGGGGCGGATGCTGAATCGTTGAATCGTCTCCACCGATGCGTGAGCGCGCAGCGCGACCATGGAGGCTTGCGTTCCACCCCGATCTGGGTGGGATGGACCCCAGAGGGTCATTTTCTGAATGGAGAGGTCGGATGCCCCGTGGTTCACCAGATGGATGCGCATCTGGATTTGCAGCTGGGATCCGAGGCCGATGCTCTTCACCACTTCATAAGAGCCGGAAACCAGTGGCACATTGCTCGCTGCAGCAAATTGGACATTCAGGGCCAGCAGCGCCACGACCAGCTGCCATTTGCCAATACGAAGCCGATTGGGTTTCATGTGACCTGCTTTGTTTTCGCGTTTTGTAGCCCCACCCGCTAAAGCTGTAGAGGCAATTGGATTGCCAGCCGAGCAGAATAGTTAAGCGACTGATTCTAAATGACTTGCATGGTCATGGGGTGAGTAGAGGGCGAATAACCAAAGTGGGAAAACGCGCATGGAGTGGGGGAAGGCTCACCGCTTTTATCGGCCTGCCGATGGAACGATTGCGGGAATCATCCGCTGCCGCCGAAATCCGCTTGGACCTCAGTTAAATTTGCGCCAGTTGCACAGCACTGGGGCGTTATCGTAAGGCAAGGCGGCGCGGAACTGCTGGGCCGCGGCGGCTGGATCGTAGCGATTGAGGAGGAAGCCATAATTGAGGCGTAAGAGCCGGTCCTGCGGATTTTGACTGATCGCCCACTGATATTCAGCGACCATCTCCCCGTAGTCAACTGAAACTTCGGCGTCGCTCTTCACCCGTTGGACCTCATCGGAATGGTTGAGCTGGTTGGTAAACGGAGGGCGTTCCAACTTGCTGAGAATCAGGCCCGCGACCCGCGCCCGATCGTAGGGCGTGAATGCGAGCAGACGCTCGCAATCTTCTTCGGAGAGTACATCGCTGCCCACCGCATTGTCGCGCAATGGGGCTGGCAGCATGCCGGCGATCTGCTGGAACAAGGCGCGCGCCAGCACATAGTTTCCCCGCGGATTCATGTGCACATGTTCGTAGAAGAGTTCGCTGCCCGGTACGCCGTGCGGACTTTCGTCGGCGAAAACAGCGGCCGCATCCACTAAACGGACCCTTGCGTCCGCTGCCGCCAGATTCCGAATCACCTCATTCATTTTGCTATCAGCGCGAAAGCGAAGCGTGTCGAAATCCTGCGCGCGCACGAAGCGCTCTTTGGCTCCGGCAAAATCACCAAGAGCCCACAGACAGCGCGCGATGCGAAACTGCAGTTCGGCATATTGCGGATCAATCTCGGCCGCCGCAAGGTACAGCTTCAAGGCCTCAGCGTACGATCCAGTGCTCTCAAGAACGGCGCCGCGCTGGACGAACTGGTCCCAGGTGCTCAACTCCTCTTGTCGAATGCCTTCGCGATGCAAAGAAGCGAAAGGAGCGCAATCCTTCAGGTTCGTGGCCACTGTACTGATCAGAACCTGAGCTCCGGCGCGGTGGGCGACCGCGGCGATATCGCGCAAGTTGGCTGCGAAATTCTCATACACCGGCTTGAGCTGTGGAGAATCGGCCCGCACCTGCCGATCCAGAAACATTTCCATGCCGCGCCACTGGTTTTTCTGGCTCCCGCTGGAGAGCTTCGCAATCAGCTGACCCAGCCGCGTGGAATTGAAAAAGATTCTGGCGCGGATGGCTGGCAAGCTCAGGTCCCACGACGTTAAGACCGTTCCCGGCCCAAATGGCCCGACGACTTCGGTGCTGCCCGTGTAAATCAGAAAAAGGTCGGGCTGGTATTGCGCCAGGTCTTTGGTCATAGGCAACAGCGCATGGGAGTTGATCGCAGTGATGCTGGTGTTGATGACCTCGAACTTGGTCTGCGGATAACGTTGCCGGAGCATCACTTCGAGGTATCGGGCGAATCCGTAAGTGGGATCGGGATCGCCCCAGGCGACCGATTCGCCCATCACGAAGATTCTGTACGTCCCTGGAGCTTTTGTTGCAGGGATGACATACGGGCGCGGTTCCCGGTACGTGCCAGGTGGGAAAAAAGGCGCGGCGAAGGCCTGATTATCGCAATATGCGGGACGACCGTCGTCTGTGCATGGTCGGGTAGCTGCAGCGGAAGTTCCAACTCCGCAGACGCGCAGAATGACCTCCGCCAGCACGAGCAATAGCAGCGGCGCCAGGATGGCGGTCGCGGAGATGGCTATCCCGCGGCGCCAGTGACGAACCCTTGCGGTCGAGGGCTTGTCCGTTATTTGCGCGCCCGCAGGTTTGGTCATCTCACTCCTTGGCAATGCACTGGACAGTACGCCCCTGGGTTTCGTGGGGAACACTCACAAGATATTGCCTACGTGCCGAATGCTACCCACGTTTGCGAAGTTGCGGACTCGGGTCCAATCCAGCTGTGACTTAATTTCGACGATAGCCAGTGCAGCGTGTCCGGGCCAGTCATCCATATCACAACAACTTGTGATTCGAATCACAAAAAGACCTAAGTGACGTAATTGGCCGTACGGTAAGGCCTTCGTTGAGAACACTTCTACGCAATATTCCCCGACTAGAAATTGACGTACATGAACTGCGACGTGCTGGCATTTTGGGTCAGCGTGACGGCTAATAGGAGAGTCAGGCCCAACACGTAGAGCGGCGGGATCCAATACCAGCGCCAGCGTGCCATAAGCGCGACGACTCCCTCGCGGGCATCAGTTTCCGGTGTGGTGGACTCGGCAGAACAGCGACTGAGAGCTTCAGCCACAAGCAGCACGATTCCATAGCCCGCCGCCAGGCCCGCCACCAGAAGATACAAGCTTGTGCTCAGAACGTGCGAGCCGTAGTTCGCTGACAGAATGGCGGCTAACATCTGGCGCACCTGGGCGACAGAATTGCCGCGGAAGAACATCCATCCCGCGCTGATCAGAGCCATGGTCGTGATCCACGAGAGCGGGGTCCAGAATCTGGAGGGAGGTTCCCAATCGAACTTGCGCTCGAGTTGCTGCACCTGACGGTGCAAGACAAGCAGCACTCCGTGATAGAAACCCCACAACAGGAAGAGCACGCTGGCTCGATGCCACAATCCGAAAAGGACCATCGATATCACGAGCGCGAGGTTTCGCCACCACACTTCGCGCCGAACGACGGCCAGTGGAAGGAAAACGTAGTCGCGGATCCAGAAGGACAGCGACATGTGCCAGCGCGTCCAGAAAATCGAAGGGGTGGTGGATTCAAACGGGCGAGCGAAATTTTCCGGCACGGTGAATCCCATAGCTTGGGCTCCGCCGATGGCAATGTGGGAGTAGCCGGCGAAATCAAAGAAAAGCTGCAATCCGTAGCCGAACGCGAGGCACCAGACGTCTGGGCCAGTCCAACGCGTGACGCGGTCGAAGCCGCTATTGATTCCATCGCCTCCCAGAATCCCCTGTCCCAGTAGCTTCGCCAGTTGCATCATGAGCACGCCGGTAGCGATCCGGCAAAGGCCGCGGCCAATGTCGCTCCAGGGCGTGGGCTGCTCGGAACGGAATTGCGGCAGCATGTCGGGCATGCGGCAGATGGGTCCCGAGAGCGTGACCGGGAAAAAGACCATGTACAAGGCGAATTCGAAAAAAGATGGGTCGAGTTCCTCGCCGCGGTAAAGATCAAACAAATAGCTCATCGCCTGGAAGGTCCAGAACGACAGACCCAGCGGCAGCGCCAGATGCGAAAACCGCTGCAACGATGAAAGAGGGATGCGGATCGCAGCTTCCGGAAGGTATTTGAATGCGCCCAACAGCGCGAGGTTGAAAAGAATTCCGGCCCAGAGTGCGGCCGCGGAAGATTTTCGGCGAAGCCATTCGCCAAAGAGAAAATTCACCACGGTCGACAGGAGAAGAACGGCCGCGAACCAGAATCCCCACGTGAGGTAAAGAGCGTAGCTTCCAATCAGCAGAACGGCCTGCCGCACTCGCCGGGAGCGGACCTTGGTGAAGATCGCAGCGGAAAGCAGAAACAGCAGACCGTATACGATCGGTTGGAACAAAACTCCTCCTGTGTGGCATTGAAATCGAATCGTGCCGCGGATCTGTTTCCTCGGAAGCCGGGTTTCCGTTTGGAGACAGCGAACAAGAATAAAGGGCCGCTCGGCCGGTTACAAGAACACGCGATGCCATCCACTACAATGACGTGTGCTTCGCTACCGCAATCTCATCGACGCGCTCGATCGAGCGCCGGCCAGCCGCCCGTTCGTGACAGCGTGGATCGATGAAGACGAGCAGGAGACGGTAACTTTTGCGGAGTTCCGCCATCGCGCGCGCTCACAGGCTGAAGTGCTTCGTGGACGCGGCGTGGCTACCGGAGACCGTGTAATCGTCCTTATGCCACAGGGCATCCCGGCGATGACCACCTTTTTCGGAGCGATGATGCTGGGCGCGGTTCCGGCGTTTCTCGCTTATCCGAATTTCAAGGTCGAAGCGGCCAAGTATCGCGCCGGATTAGCCGGAGTCACAGCGAATCTTCGCGCCAAACTTGTGGTCATCGACGAAGAGTTTCCCGACGAAATGCTCGGCCATGTATCTCTCGGCGAGCAAACACAATTGTTACGTGCGGGATCGGGAAGGAACTTCAGCTCAGAAATAGAGCTGCCCGATGCAGAGATTCATCCCGGGAGCCTGGCATTCATTCAACATTCCGCGGGCACGACCGGACTGCAGAAGGGCGTGGCCCTGACTCACGCAGCGGTGCTTCGCCAGATCGAACATCTGGCGCGGGCGTTGAAGATTGATGGCTCCGCGGATTGCATTTACAGCTGGCTGCCTCTCTACCACGACATGGGGCTGATCGCATGCTTCATGCTGCCCATGGTCTGCCATGTGCCGGTCGTGATGCAGTCGCCGCTCGACTGGGTGATCCACCCGGAGACCATGCTGCAGATTGCGAGCGAATACAAGTGCACGCTCGCGTGGCTGCCGAATTTCGCGTTTCAATTCATCCCGCGGCGCACACCGCAGAAGCGATGGGGAGAATGCGATCTGTCGTCGTTGCGCGCGGTGATCAACTGTTCTGAGCCGGTGCGCGCCAGCAGCATGCGCGAGTTCCAGAGAGCCTTTGCTGCGGCCGGGTTAAAAGCTGGGGCGCTGCAATCGTCTTACGCCATGGCGGAAGATGTTTTCGCTGTAACTCAGTCGAACATCGATCGGCAATCCGGTCCGGCACGCATCTGGGCCGATGGACAGCAATTTCGCAGCACGCATCGAATCGTCCCAGCGGCGGAAGGATCGCCGTGTGCAGTTGAGTTCACGTCCTCGGGTGAGGTGCTGGCCCATCACGAAATCCGCATCGTGTCGGATTCCGGCGCTCTGCTCGCCGACGGATATGTGGGCGAGATCCTGGTCAAGAGCGACTGTCTGTTTACGGGTTACTACAACCGCCCCGATCTCACTGCCCAGGCGATCGTGGAGGGATGGTATCGCACGGGTGATCTCGGATTTTCCATGGATCGCGAACTCTATGTGGTAGGTAGAAAGAAGGACCTGCTCATTATCGGAGGGGAGAACATTTATCCTCAGGACATCGAAGAGATTGTTGCGGGCCATCCGGCGATTCACGACGGCCGGGTGATTGCGACGGGCGTGTACAATCCCGATCTCGGAACCGAAGATGTCGTCGTGGTTGCTGAAGTCGAGAGCGAAGAGATGCTGGACGGCGCGGCGGAGATCGAAGCGGAGATCCGCAGCCGCATCGTCGCCGGCATGGGAGTGGCGGTTCGGACCATCCTGCTCAAACCGCCAAAATGGATTGTGAAGAGCACAGCCGGCAAACCCTCGCGCGCCGCGACGCGCGACAAGCTGCTGAAAGAAAATCCTGAACTGAACCGCGAGCCCTGAGGAGACATAGCTTCATGACCCCAGAAACGCAGCACATGATTGAACACATCATTCAGTTGCTCCGGAAACCGAGCACGACGATTGATGAGGACACTCCGCTGGTTTCCTCAGGATTGATCGACTCGATGGCGCTGGTCGACCTGCTAGTGAAGCTCGAAGATCTCACTCACATGCGCATTCCCGCCGGCAAGGTGCAGCCCAAAGACCTGGATACTGTCGCGAAGATGTTTGCGACTGCACAGCGAGTGGGGAAGCCACGAAAGTAGCTTCGGCGAAGTTCGAAGTCGATCTACAGGCCGCTTTTCACGGAAGCCACTGTCCTTCGCGGAAATTCGATACGCGGAGACTCGATCGCTTCAGTTTGTCCCCTGCGGAAGCGGCTTTGCGGGCGTGCCTGCTTTGACGCCGGAGTGGCGTTTGGCCTGCGCCATCAACTCCAAGACTTTGTCCTTGCCCGGATAGTTCGGATTTGTGTCGAGCAGTTTCTGCCAGGTCGCCACGGCTTTATCGATGTCCATTTTGCCCTGCCACTCGACAACGCCCAGATTGAACAGGGTGTCAGCCTTATTGGGATCGTAGGTGAGAGACTTTTGAAACTCCGCGATCGCGGTATCGGCGTTGCCCATGTACCAATACGCCGTTGCCATGTCCGTGCGAGCGCTGGTGTTGGCTGGTTCAACTTTCAGAGCACGCTGGTAGTAGTCGATGGCGGTGGGGAATTGTTGTGCGTCGTAATACATGTTGCCGATATTCTGCAGGAGTGCGGCATCATTCGGATTCGCCTTGAGCTTTTCAAGGAGCGGTGCGGCTTGCGTATCGGCCATCTGCTTCATCTGCTCCGGAGTGGGAGCGGCGCTCGCAGTGTTCGCATCGGCAGCGCTCGACATCGGCGATGTGCTTGACGATGCACTCGCCGTTGCCGCGGGAGTGCTTGACCCGCGCAGCAGCCAGCCTCCGGCAATCCCCAGCAGCAGGCAAACAACTGCCAGTGTATAGGCTTGTATTGTGCTCCATTGTTGGTTGGAACCGGCTCGATTTCCGTTACTCATGGTTCGATCGCTCCTTCACGTTTCATTGACCGGGCGCTAACCGGCTCTTCTGCGCGTCGGCAATCAGCTTCTGCACCTGGGCCTTGCGGTCCGCACTCAACTTGGGATTTGATTTCAACAATTCTTGCCAGGCCGCCAGCGCTCCGGTCGCATCCTGCTTCGCCTGCCACTTGATCATTCCCAAGTTGAATAAGGAATTGGCGTCCCTGGGATCAACCTTTAGCGCTTGTTGTAATTGGGCGAGCGCTCCGTCGATGTCGCCGCCGTAGTACAAACAAGACGCCATTTCTGTTCGCGCCGGTACGTCTTTGGGGTTGACGTCCAGAGCTCTGGCGTAATAACTCGCAGCTTCTTTGAACTGGTGCGTGGCTTCGTAGATCTTCGCTACCTGTTTCAGCAAATCAGGATTTTTGGGATCGTCCTTGAGCTTGAGCGTGAGAGGTTCCGCTTGTTTGTCGGCCATCCGCTTGAGGTCATCAAGGCTTGGCATCTGTGGCGTTCCGGTGGTTGAGGCCCCGGTTGCAGAAGCGGCCTGCGCCACGTTGTTCGGTTGAGCAGGAGCGGATTGCGATCCGCGGAAGAGATAGCCCAACGCGACTCCAATGATCAGGCAGATGCCCGCCAGGGCGTAAACCTGTGCGACGCTCCAGCCTTGCCTCTGACCCTGAATTTCGTTTGTCATCGGTTTTTCTTTCGCCGCTTCACGCGACCGCTACCCACACGGAAGAGGAACTGTAGCCTTTGTGAATTACAACCCCACAAGACGTAGGGCACGCCGTGTACCATTTCGGGCCAATCGTTAAGCGGTTGTGTTTGCAATCAGTTAAAGCGATGGCCTTTGGGGAACATCAGATCAGGCGACGCACATCGCGACTTTATCCCCAACCTTCTGGGCCATTTCGCGCTCCATTGGCGGTGCGGATTGGTTTGGGTTCTTGAAGTTTGGGAGGAATCTCAGCTAG
>JASHQK010000654.1 GCA_030039195.1 Candidatus Sulfotelmatobacter sp. | reverse complement strand
AACCGGAGGTGTTATTTACCTGTCACGCAGCTCTGGCTGAATCCTCCCCCCATCCTGTCCGAAGCGGCGAATCCTCCAGGATGAAAAGAAGGCTGATATGTCCCAGCGGCAAAGTACCGTGACAGATCTCCATGAGGAACTGAGAATCATTGAGGTCTTTGACAGGTTACATGATCACCTCTTAGCTGCAGACCCAGTGAGCGACCGTCTGTATGCAAATCGCCAAGTCAGGCGGAAGCAAGTAATGGAAGAAATGGCGAGATTGAAAGCGCACAAGTTTGATTTCTGGGGACCTGCTCGCTTTAGCGGGGCTATCGCCATCATCTGCGCGGTTGGTTACATCATGATCCACTATTCGTTCAAGTAGTGAACCGTTGGCGCATACAGCAGCGATTTCAACCATTTCTCACAATTGTTTGGCGCCAATGAATACACCGTTTTGGAATCGAATCCCCCAGGGTCATCTGCTTACGGCCAGCCCTTCTGCGAGGCCATCTACTCCGATTGGGGGAATAAAGATTTCTAAGATATCTCGAGGTCTCGAGTGCCCGCCGGCGGAGTTGCTCTCATCGGCGATCAGTTCAAGGAAGGCGCAGTCGTGTATTCGCGATGTTGTTGCCGGTACCTGCGCCACAACTACAGACACCGTGTGCGCTACCGAGTGTAGCAACCATCGAACATTGGTTCTGCAGAGCGGCGAGATCAGCGTCACCCAATGGTGAGAGTTGAAACGAGTTTTCTGTGAAGGCGGTGGCCGACTCACTCTTTGCTTGAGCATTGGTTGACCACGCGAGAAGCTCTCCATTCGGAGTGATCGCTGAGGGATCACATGAGACATTCGCTGGAACATCCGCAGACACGATCTTGATGACGCCGGTCGTCGACTTGATGCCTGTCAGGGGATTACCAGTTAAGTCCGAATTGACCGACAGGGTCAGCAATCCATCTGGAGACGCCAAACAACCACAACATTCCGAAAGCTCTTGATCCTGATCAAACACGTAGATCTCTGCGCAGAGGTTGCCCCCAGTGGACCCCGGGTTGCTGAGCCGTAGGTTGGAATCAGCAAAGCCAGATGTGTTTGCGTGCGAGAAATACGAGACTGCGAGTAAAGGCTTGACAGTCAAAGTCGCGGAAACCTCCGCAGAACCGGATGATATTGTGATGGTGGTGGTTCCCGAGTGTTGAGCGACCACCAAACCGTAATTCGTAACGTCGGCGACTGACGGATTGGACGAGCTCCACGATCCGGCCCCGGTCATATATTGCTTCGTGCCGTCACTGAGTGTTTCTAATGCCCTCAATTGTTCATATTCCCCAGTGACAAGGAAAGAAGGGGCAGGCACGATCTTGACCGAAACGACGACTGGCGGCCCGACTGCCAACGGAGTCGCACCGTTGATCGTGCCGACAGCAGCCGTTACCGTCACCGAGCCTATGGCGTTTGCGGTAACCATGCCGGAACTGCCTATGCTGAGGATTGCAGGATCGGAAGATGCCCACTGTACCGAACCTGTCAGGTCCTGGGTACTTCCATCGTTGTACTGCCCTTTGGCAGAGAGCTGTGAGCTCTCTCCCAACGGAACGGACTCTTCGCTTGAAATGACGGAGATCGACTGAAGCGTCGGAGCTACAACTGTGACGGTATCAGCCGCGCTGAGAGCATCCGAGGTGGCACTGACGGTTGCTGTACCGAGGGCCTCGGCCGTTAGCAAGCCGCCCGGGCTGATCGTTACAATTCCAGCCGGAGAGCTCACCCACGAAACTACACTGGTAAGATCCCGCGTTGTGCTGTCGCTGAACGTGCCTGTCGCGCTCAATTGAACGGAATGGTTGGGGGTCAACGAGATGCTCTGTGGCGCAACTGTGATAGCGACCAGTGCAGCGGGGCCGATCGTAAGGGTCGAAGAGCCACTCAGAGCCTGATAGATGGCGAGGATGGAAGTCGAACCGACTGCCTTGCTGCTAGCCAGACCCACGCCGCTGACGGTAGCGATATTGGTTTGCACTGAACTCCAAACTGCGAGGTTTGTGACGTCTGTTTTGCTCCCATCGCTGAATACGGCAGTAGCACTGAACTGCTGATTATTGCCTAAAGCGATATCGGGATTTTGCGGGGCAATGATCACTGACGTAAGACGCTTACTCGCCTGTGCCGATGAGTCCGGATGGGCTGCTCCGCATCCGCTCAGATTTGCGGCGATCCAGGAGAGTACGCACGACAAAAGCGTGAACATCCCGAGGTGTTTGAGAAGAACAATGATTCTCATCGAAAGTACCTGTCAGCGCAGGTGCCAGGGGGGAGGCGCCAGATGCACTCCGCGGCGAGTTTAGACGACTCACAAGAGGATGCACCTGCGGCTCAGAACTTTCAATCGCTACTGAGCCTAGTTCGAATGGGCTAAATCAGCCGTACTACTATGAATGGTTAGGACGTATCGTCGTTAGGATCTCGTCTGAAGCCGCTATCTAGACTCTCAAGGTCATAACAAAAACTGAAGGCCAATGAGATAGGTATCGGCTTGCAGTTTGTGTTTCTGAATCCAGCGGACTTGCATTAACGTAGGAATATTGACAGGGGTTTCTGATGCCCCAATACAACAACGCACCGGAGACGATTCCCTGATGGGCTGAGCGCTGATAAGGCAGATCCCGCCATGACTGATGTTATGCACCCTCCCAGTCACAGCCTTACCCATTCCGATCGCGGAGCGAAGAGGTTGGATTTCGCGGACCCGAATATCGAGTACTTCCGGGAAACGACGATACTGCCTACGTTCGGGTGCTGCGGTTCGTTTCACAAGCAAGGATCATTACGCGAATGCAGGACCGCGTAAACTGCTCGAATGGATTAGCCAAAGAGGGTTACGATGCACAGCAGCGGGTTACCCACCGGGCCCGATCACTTTCCCCAAAATACCCGATCGCGTAGAGACCCCCATCTTCACCATCACAATGCGAAGGAATGCTTTCACTGTGTTGGGGCTGATGTTCATGCGGTTCGCGATTTCCTTGCTGGTCAATCCCTGGACCAGCAACTCTACGGTTTCCTTCTCACGTTGGGTCAATTCAAATTCCTGACCGAGTTGAGCAACCGCCATCATTCCCGAGCAGCTGCGTTCCAGCAGAAGAGCGGTAAGCAAAGGCATCGATTTGTTATTCGTTTCGACTCGAAAGCTTCGACAAAAATACCTTCGCCTGCCCGACTTGAACTCGCGGACAAAATCGAACCCATTAGAAGGATGGCGACTGGCCAGACCCGTGCGAATCTTGTCGGCTAGAAATATATCGATTCTTTTGACCCGCTCGGGCGTGTTCGGGTAAGTCAGTATTTTGATAGCTTCTTGGTTAGAAGCAATCGGCCCTAACGAATTGTCAAGTAACAGGAACCCAGGTTGGGAGATTCCAGATAACACGCGTGTTCTCCTCCAGGTTTCACGATCCGTTGTTCAGGGCAAGGCAAATTTCTTGCCAGCGAGAAACAATCTGTACTGGAGTTTTCCTGCGGGGTCTAGGGGAGGGAGAAGACGACGCCGCGTCGGAAATTCAAAGGCAGACATTAGTCTGCCACCTATTTATTTTTATTCAGGATATTCAAACACCCGACCAGCTAGCGGGGGGGCTAGCGGTTTACAAATTACCTCTCTGATGACGTTTGGCCCCGTTTACGTCGCACACGTTTCATGCGAAGGATCGCAAAAGTATCGCGCGGGAAGTCCAAGAATGTCAAGGCCCAGTTCAGCTACACAATTTGAACTAGGCCAAAAGTGTTACTCTCCTACCCGAATTGGTTAGGACAGATGTGGGGTTGCCAATGTCTTGGACGGGTGCTTATATCTACAAGACCTCGGGGGACCGGTGTCATGAGACGAAGATTCAGAATGGGCGAATTGCGAAGTGCGTTGCTCACCCTGCGGGTCCACCGGGGCTCCAATGTGCTCATAGGCGCTTGTTTTCTCGCCATATGCACCTTTTCGGTTGTCCAGGTACCTGCTCAGACATCTCCCTCTCCTCAGCAAGCCAAAGCTAACGAGGCAAAAGCAGGGAAGGAGGGCGAGTACGGAGCGTGCAGCGCCAAAGCGGACGCTTTGGCAAGCCGAATCCGGGAATCGGCGGCACGAGATGCTGGCGAATATCCAGAAAAAATAAGCGAGGAGAAT
>JASHQK010000653.1 GCA_030039195.1 Candidatus Sulfotelmatobacter sp. | reverse complement strand
ACTGCAACTCCCGCAGCAAACGCTCGAACCAGCGCGAGTGCCCGCTGGATTCCATTCCTACTCGCACGGCTACATGCCGCTGCTGCAGTTCCCGGTAAAACTGCTCCGCCTCCTCGGGATGCGCCAAGCGTCGTTCGCTCAGCTCACCCGTGTCTGTATCGACGAACGCAATTTGTTGGAAGCCCGGATGATAGTCAGACCCTATAATCAGCATGTTCGGCTCCTTTCCTCCGAGCCCTTTGGTGGTTTGCGCTTCCAAAGTCTACTCGGGCCTGGGAGCCGACATTGTTTATGGAATCATTACACTCATCTCAACGTGAGAGGTGAGGATTTTGAGTTACGCATGGGCCTGGTGGCCCACCCATTGACTTGAAAATGGGGTTGAGTTGTGCGTGTACGCTGATGGAGCGTGGACGGCGCAGATCTGTTTGCACTCTGGATGAAGTGAGGCCGTTTTTGAGTTTGGCCGGGAATGCGCGTTTTGAACCAATCTATGTCGCACCACCGATAGTAAGAAAAGGTGGTAGCACGTGACGGTGTGTAATTCTTTTCGCGCGCGTTCTGCCGCTTCCACGCTTAGGAGGAAGCGATGAAGGTTGCGGGGATTGACGTACACAAGAAGGTTTTGATGGTGGTTGTCGTGGATGCGAGTACGCCGGAAGAGAAAGCAGCACGGCGGCGATTCGTCACCCTGCCGAGCGAGTTACAGCGCTTGCTGACATGGTTGCAAGAGCAGAGAGTGGAAGAGGCGGTGATGGAATCGACGGCGCAGTACTGGCGGTCGGTGTGGTTGGAACTGGAGCCCCACATGCGTTTGCACTTGGCGCAGGCGTTTTCCAACCGTGCGCCACGTGGGCGTAAGCATGACTTCAAGGATGCGGAGCGGCTGGTGCGCCGATTGATCGCCGACGAGCTGATACTAAGTTTTGTGCCCAGCGGCGAACAACGTATCTGGCGGAGCATGACCCGCATGAAGCTGCAACTCACGCGTGACCGAGTACGACTGCAGAACCAGATCGAGTGTTTGCTGGAAGAGATGCGGATCAAGCTGTCGATGGTGGTCAGCAATCTGCTGGGTGCCAGCGGATTGCGTATTCTGCATGCTCTGGCCAACGGAGAGACCGACCCCGAGAAGTTGGCGCAACTGGGCGGGGAGCGATTGCAGTGCACCGAGGAACAACTAGTGGATGCCTTGACGGGAAGAGGACAGCCGGTGCATGGAGCCATGTTGGCTTTGCAGCTCGAGCGGCTGCAGGTGATCGATCAGCAAATGGAGCAGCTCAACCGCATGATCGCGGCTGCCATGAAGCCACATCAAGATGCCGTGATGCGACTGGCCGAAGTACCCGGGTTCGGAGTGGACTCGGCGCAACAAATCATCGCCGAGGTGGGTGCTCGGGCCAGCACGTTCGCATCGGCCGCGGAGTTAACCTCATGGGTCGGAACCTGTCCCGGCAAAGAGGAAAGCGCGGAGCAGAACCATAGCAGTCGCTCCGCCAAGGGCAACAAATACATGCGCCGGGTGCTGAACCAGGCAGCCCACGCTGCCGCGGCGAAAAAAGGCAGTCATTTTCAAATCGTGTTCCGGCGTCTGCTGCCGCGCTTGGGCTATCAGTCCGCCATCTGGGCCGTTGCTCATCGGCTCTGTCGTCTGGTTTGGAAGATCTTGCATGAAGGCGTGCGCTTCATCGAGCACGGCGCCGAGATCCATCCCCGAGAAAAGAAGAAACGTGCCCAGATGCTGGCGCGAGCACTTCGCAAGCTTGGTTACGAGGTAACCATCACTCCCATAAACCAACTTGCCCCCATGCCTGTTGTCTAAGTTCCAGGAGAGGATTTTCGAACGGAGTGTAAAGGCCTGCTAACGAAAGTTTGCCGCCGCGCGGCGGTTATCCGATACCTCTCCTCCAAGGTCGTTTCGCGGCCAACATCAGACGCACGGGATTACAATTGCGAGCCGACTGACGGCTCGATTTTGCACTTGAATCAGTGTTCCCCTTGCACCTCTTTCTCTGATATGTGAATGAATGTCGGAAACGAAGAGATTCCCGCGCCGCTCACGATGAGGGCGTAATCGCCCGGAGTTATGGCGGGATTCAGCGTAAAGTCGACGGTTTCGTATCCGGCATTCCCCACCGCGATCTTGCTCCAGTTGAAACTCCGGGCGTAAAAGACATCGCCACTAAAGTCCACCATATGAATGATCGGATAGTTGGCGTCCATCTGGTCGTCGTCGCCGTAAGCAGCGCCGGCAGATTGTCCATCGAGTTGAAATCCCGCAAGCCTGAACTGGCCGTTACCTACATAGTTGACGTTCGTGATGAGTGGCCGCAACACCGGATCTGGCTGTCCCGACGAGGTGTATACCCAGAGCTGGGCACTGTCGTCGGAAAAGAGCAACTGCCCCGTCGGAAGAATGAGCATGCGCGTGGGGTACGAGCCTTCGTACGGGAGGTTCGGGTCAGGAAGGGCCGAAGTGACTTGGGTGATGGTATTTTTCCCCGGATCAAAATCGAACAGTTCCGCAGGATTGCTGTAGGTGCCTCCCCAACTGATGACATCCCCGTTTTCTGTGGCTGTGGCCGGACTGCTGATCGTGACTTGACTCGACGAATCTACACTCACGATATAAGCCCCGCCTGGGATTCCGTCTCCGCTCACCGGCCAGTAGACCTGCAGGATAGCCGTGGAGGGAATGCCGGTAATTACTGCGGAGCCCGCGGTAGTGTTTCCAGAAGAGGTGAATCCGGCGATACCAGCATCGGCCGCGAAGATCACGTGGCCGTTAGGCAAAATGGCCGCTGGACCATCATCGGAGCCGAAAGGACACGGGATTCCATTGAGCGTGCCGATGGTGTCCGGTGCGGCCGCCCAGGTGTTCGTGGTGGGATTATACGTGGCGTTATGCTGGGTAGCTCCGATCTCGAGCACGCGCCCGTCTTGTAATCGGAGGGAGGCGCCAAGCTCATACCCTATATTCGTCCCGCTTAATTGGGGAATTGTGCCCTTGGCCGTGCCGGCCGATGGGCTGATGCTCCTCCACATACCGGTCGCGGGGTTGTACTCCTCCGCATATGCCCCGTTTGTGACAATGCTGTAGAAGAGGTCGTAGTTGACGATCATTCCCTCGCTGGTCCTCGTCCAGCCTTCTTCGTCGCTTGAGTCGGGGTATACCTTTGTCCCTGAGGCACTCCAGGAGTTCGAGGCAGCATCGTAGATGTACGTGTTGCCGTTAACGAGGTCGCCCTGGAGAATTTTCGTACTCGAAAGCAATATCGAAGGATCATCTCCGAGGCACCCAGTCAGCTGATAATACGCAGAGAGCGTAATGACATTGGCAGAAACCGTCTGCGTCGCCGCTGCGGATATGGTGATCTCGGTGGACGAGTCAATGCTCGCGATGGTTGCCCCGTTTGGAACCCCCGGGCCGAAAACTCCTTCGCCGACGAAAAGGCCGCTCGTATAGGGATAAACCGAATTTACCTTGGCGCTTCCGCTTGTGGTGTTTCCGGAAAAGTAATAGATGTAGGGACAACCGGGCTGGTCCGGATACGGGGTAATAATCGTCCATTTGTTGGTCAGCGGATCGTAGATTTCGCCCGTGTTCGACCAATCGGGTATCAAGGCTGGGCCGCTGTATTCACCCCCAACAACAAATAACTTGTCGTCCGGCATGATTTGAGAGGCAAAATACAGTCGGGCAACCGGTTCGGAGGCGAGTGTGGACCACGTGCCATTGACGTAGCTGCCCTTGTCATCCGGGGTCAACTTCATCCAGGTCTGCCCGTCATATGCCTGCACCAGGATTGACCCGTCCGTCCCCTGAATCATGATTTGAACGCCATTGGGACCCGACGGCGCTTGGTTTGTCAGTGGTTGCCATCCCGACCATTGCTGGTCAGAGGCAGGTGCGGCAGCGTGGTCAAAACCATGTCGCTGGGGAATAGGCTTTAGCCGAAGGCGCGACTGCGCGCTAGCAATGCCAGGCCAAGTCAGCAACAAGACAAACAAAATTGCGCATCGCGTGGAAGCCGAACTGCTCCTGCGCTTCATGTTTTTCTCCTTGGAGCACACAGGGGCCCGGTGAATGGTGCCGCGGCACTCTATTCCATCCCGAAAAGCCTGTCAACTGCGGTTTTTCGGCGTGTCGGTAGCACATGATATGTCCGGTTGAGATAGCAAGTGAGATGTCCGCTTTTCTGGCGGTGAGGGTAGGAGACCATGCGCAGCATGGACTCTTACCCGAAGGCCGCGATGGAGCGGGCGATGAAAGTGCAGGATGTGATGTTGCAGGCGATGGCGAAGAAGATCACGTGGTGGCAGGCGGCGGAGATTTTGGGCATCAGCGACCGGCACATGCGACGGATTCGGGAGCGCTACGAGGAAGAGGGCTACAACGGGTTGCTGGACCGGCGGCGGGGCAAGCCCTCGCGGCGTCGGGTGCCACTGGCGACGGTAGAGAAAATATTCGCGCTCTACCGGGAGAAGTATTTCGATCTCAACGTGCAGCACTTTCACGAGAAGTTGGCGGCCGAGCACGGGATCGAACTGAGCTACAGCTGGGTGAAGCAGGCGCTGCAGGGAGCGGGATTGGTAGGGCGGGAGCGCAAGCGCGGGGTGCATCGCAAACGGCGCGCCCGGCGGCCCTTGCCGGGGATGCTGTTGCACATCGACGGCAGCCGTCACCAATGGTTTCAGGACGAACGCTGGTACGACCTGATCGTGATTCTGGACGACGCCACGAGCGAGATCTATTACGCGCAGTTGGTGCAAGAAGAGTCGACGCTGACGGTGATGGCGGCTCTGCCGGAAGTGATCGAGCGCAAAGGTGTGTTCTGCGCGCTGTACAGCGACCGGGGCAGCCATTTCTGGCTGACGCCGAAGGTGGGCGGCAAGGTGAACTACCATCGCCGCACCCAGGTGGGACGGGCGTTGCATGAGTTGGAAGTGCAGATGATTCCGGCCTACTCGCCGGAAGCGCGCGGGCGCGGCGAACGCAACTTCTCGACCTGGCAGGGACGGTTGCCGCAGGAGTTGCGCCTGCAGCGGATGGGGACGCTGGAAGCGGCGAATCAGTTTCTGCGCGAGCACTACATAGCCGAGTTCAACCGGCGTTTCCAAGTGGCGCCGACGCAACGGGGCAGCGCCTTTGCGCCCTGCCGCAGCCGCAACCTGGAGTCGATCTTCTCGCTGCAGGTCGAGCGCACAGTGAATCGCGACAATACCGTGAGCTTTCAGCATCTGTCGTTGCAACTGGAGCGGGTGGGCTGGCGAGGCACGCTGGCGGGTTGTCAGGTGACGGTTCACCAGCACCTGGATGGAACGCTGAGCCTGACTCACGGTCCGCATATTCTGGGACGTTACAACGCGCAGGCGAGGCTCTGGCGAAAGCGGCCACGCCGGCGAAAAGGGCTGGTTAATTTGTAAAACCGGACATGTCATGTGCTACAAAAACCGGACATTTTAACTTGCTACCGACACTGCGGTTTTTCGGCGACCCCGCGCCAAAAAGGTTTGATCGGAGGTCACCGATGGGATTTCACACAAGCGTGGAGCGCCGCAAACCGGCGAAATATCCTGTTTTCACTCATTGACTCCGCGGCTCACGCCAAAACCAGCGTAACTTGTGACTCCTCACGCGTGACCATACGATTTACTGCAACCGTGAAATCGATCCTCCCAAAGGAACTGGAATCAAAGCGACTCATTATTGCTAGGACGCATAATTTGCTCTGTGTTTATCTGTTGGCTCTGGTATTCGGCAGCCCTCTCCTGGTG
>JASHQK010000652.1 GCA_030039195.1 Candidatus Sulfotelmatobacter sp. | reverse complement strand
AGGCGGCCAAGCGCACGATCACGGTGTTCGGGCTGAACTTCAACTCCGTGAAAAGCATCGCTTGGTACTGGCGGATGTGTTCGGGACCGAGCTGATCGGGCGGACGATGGAAGTACTGACTGAAATGCTCAACCCCGTGGATATATGACTCTATCGTGGTCGTGGCGAAGTTGCGGCGCCGTAACTCCTCAAGCATGATCTGGCGTAGTCGTGTCACAGCGAGTTCCTCCTCTGCGACACAAACTAGCTCAGATCATCTCGACCGACGGCTCCGCGACACGCGAAAGTGTCTGCCGCAAAGCGGCTTAGTTCAAGTCGGCTTGTGTGAATCGATCGCGGAAACCCCTGCATAACAAGCAACCCAGAGGTTGCGCAGGATCCAGGCTCGGCGCAGGGCGCTATCTGAGCGGTCGCCTTAGGTCTGGCAGACCTAGCCCCGGGTTCGGTCAATAATCTTGAATAGGCTTGCCATTAACAAGCCGGATTGGCTGAACCCCCGTGTGACGCTGGCGATCTTCCTTCGCGCACTACTTGCATCATCCCTCGGAACTGCTTCGCGACAGCGCCAACAGTTCATTCGCCCGCCGGATCAGCTCGCTTCGCTCCACATTCCGATATTGTTGCGGCAGCAGGCTTTTGCTGGTGCATTCCAGCACGGCAACGATGTTCTGCAGGTCGATTTCTGTCGGGTAGTACGGCGGAATGAAATCTTCCAGAGCAGCTTTGAGGTCGTCGGTGTCGACCGCATTCTTGTTTTGCAGGCTGCTCCGCATGTGGCTGCGGACGAGCACGGCTTCAATGTCTGCACCCGAAAGATTTCCCGAATGATCAAGAAAGAATTTTTCCACCTCAGCAGGGAAGAGCGGCATACCAACTTTTCTCAGCATGGCGCGAAGCAAAGCGAGGCGCTCTTCCGTCGTGTCAGGATAAAACAGCGCGATGTGTTCCTCGGCCCGGCCCTGCCGCTTCAAATCGACCGGCAGAAGATCAGGGCGACAGGTCAGCAGAAACCAGATCACCTTGCC
The DNA here is from genome assembly GCA_030039195.1 of Candidatus Sulfotelmatobacter sp. GTDB lineage: Bacteria > Acidobacteriota > Terriglobia > Terriglobales > Acidobacteriaceae > Sulfotelmatobacter. The sequence continues at coordinate 5,538 of JASHQK010000652.1, read as the reverse complement.
ACGCAATTCAGTGTTACCCATGAATTGCGCGATCTGCGCGAAGACACGATTGCTCACGCCGCTGTCTCCGGAACTGGAACGATCGCCGAGTTGCGCGTCGGCTTCGTCGACAATGACCGCGATCGGGCACATCGCTTTCAGTAGAGTTAACACGCGTTCCAGGTTGCCTTCGGTCACTCCCTGCCACATGCTGCGAAAATTCTTCAGCGTGACCGCGGGAATTCCGACTTCTCCGGCAAAGCATGTCGTGATGAACGTTTTTCCAGTGCCGACCGGGCCGCAGATCACATATCCCATGGGAAGGACTTCGGTTTTCCCTGCGCGAATCGCAGCCGCAGCTTCCTGCAATTTACGCTTGGCCTGATCATTGCCGGCGACGAATGACAGGTCAAAGCGGCTCTGGACAAATTCGAGAAGTCCGCCGGATTCGGATTCAATCAAATCTTTCTTATGTTCGCTCAAAGTTTTCATCGTGAGCGGTTGACGATTCTGCGTGGCGTGAGAAATCAGACTTTGCAGTTGAACCCGCTTCAGACCCGCCCCAAGTTTTGCGAGTGATTCCTCCGTAACGTCCGAGCCGGCTGGAAGCGGCTGATCTTTCAACTTCTGACGAATGAAATCGAAACGCTCCGCATAATCCGGTAGGGGAATGGTGATCGCTGCAACGCCCGGATGCTGCACGATCCCCTGGTTCACTTCGATTTGGTTTTCAGAAAGCAGACAGATGGTCACGTCGGCATTGAGAAATGCCGGATTGCGCGCCCATCGCTTCAGGATAACCAGCGAATTCCGGTCCTCCGCCGACATGCTGGAAACCTCGCCGGCCGGCACGATCGTCTCCGCGAAATCGATGACAAGGCCGATCTTCCTGCCGTCGGCGATTCGTAGGCGCAGGTAATTGTCGAGCAGATTCAGCACCGCATCGGGACTGCGAGGTAGTCCGCCTTGCGCGTAATTCGTGCCGTGAAAACTATCGTAGCCTTCGAGCGCACGGCGGAAGTCGGCCTGGCTATCAGCCGATCCGAAACTGAGTCCGCCGCGGTCGTAGTGCAGGATCAGATCACGCTGGCCGAAGAGCGCGCTGGAAAGAAACTCTTCAACAGAGACGGACTCGATCTGGTCATTCCGCCTTAACGGAACCAGGTCGCGAACGTTTCCCGAGAGCAAGAATAAGGCAAACGATCGCGAATAATATTTTTCGGAAAGCTCGCGCGCCCATGCCGGCAGGCCATCGAGATAAGTTTCAGCTTTTTGCGAAGTGGCCGACATCAGTTCGACATCCTTATGCGCGCTGGGCCGGAAGATGAAGCCGTCGCCGAGTCGTCGAGCGACATGAGTCCATCGAGATCAGGAGAAAGATCGCTGAAAATCGCTTCCACCTGCTGCACTGTTTGCTCGGTCTGCTCAACATCATGGACCAGGCTATCGAGACGATCGCTAACTTGCTGCGGATCGCGCATGGTCACCGACTGATCGCGCACCAGCATCAGAACGTCTTCGACCGCAGACAATTGCGCATCGACAACCTTGCGGTTCTCTAAAATCTTATCGAACTTTTCTTGGCGTTTTGTCAGAATTTCGATCCGCTTCTTATTGATTTCTTGGACTTTCGGCGGATCGTTGGCCATCGTTTTCTGCAGGCCGGCGATCTCGCGCTTGAATTCACCGGGATCGGTGCTGCGCATGTATTGTTGCTGTTGCGCCGCCGCTAAGAGCAGCCGGGCATATCCGCTGAGCAATCCCTGCAGGCGCGCATCGATCTGCTGCAGAAAAATCTGTGACGTCGATGAGAACTGCGCAAAGTTGGAGCGAATCGCGGTACAAATTTGCGCGGAATGAACATAGCGGCTCTGCATCTCAGCCGGTAAAGTGCGCAGCATCTCCCCCAATTGCTGCTGTTTCTTCTTCTGCTGCTCGGCGAACTTCCACGAGCGCACCAGCCGTTGGAAGCGAGCATTGTGCGGGACGGTCGCGAGGTACATCAATTCCAATCCGCCAGCAAGAATGATCGGTAGAAAGCTGCCGCTGATCAGCGCGAATGCGCTGACGCCAGCGATCGCGATCCAGTTATATTGCAGTTTGAACGCCTCTTTGACGTAGCTGATTTGCTCTTGCTGTTCGGGAGCATTCGATTCGTCTTGAGAGCTGAGCAGAGCCATCTAGACACTCACTCGCACCTGTCCGTTGCCGGGCGCGCGGCGCAGGCATCCGAGAACGTAATTTTGCAGCTCGTGAAACTCATTGCGCTGCTTCAGGCTGAGATCGCGCGGACGATCGAACGGCACCTGAACATCTTCGACGATCGTTCCCGGATGCGCGCTCATAATAAAGATTCGGTCGGCCAGAAAAATAGCCTCTTCCACGTCATGCGTGACGAACAGAATCGTACTGGCGGTTTCGGCCCAAACTCGCAACAGAAGTTGTTGCATCTCGCTGCGCGTCTGCGCGTCGAGCGCACCAAAAGGTTCGTCCATCAAAATCACTGACGGCCGCAGCGCCAAAGTTCGTGCAATCGCAACCCGCTGTTGCATTCCGCCCGAAAGCGTTTCGGGATACGAATCCTCGAATCCGCTCAACCCCACGGCCTGAACCAACTGGGCTACTGTTTTTTTTCGCTCTTCGGGCACGACCCCGTTGATCTTCAATCCGTAGCCTATGTTATCAGCCACGCTCAACCAGGGAAACGAGGTGTACTTCTGAAACACCATGCCGCGATCTTTGCCCGGGGCATGCACGGGCAGATCGTTAACGAGGATTTCTCCGCTGTCAGGATGATCGAGTCCCGCGATCAGGCGAAGCAGCGTCGACTTTCCACATCCCGATGGACCGAGCAGCACGCGAAACTCTCCGATGTCGCGGCCTTCCTTCGAATATGCGTCTTCAATCTCGAAGTTGATGTGATCGAGCGCGTCGATCCGGTCGCCCCTGGGCGAAGCAAAGGAGCGATTTACATTCTTCACCGTGATTTTGGATTTCTTAGGCTCCATGCTTCGCCGCCTTCAAATGTGCGTGCGCACTGGGAACTGCTGCGGCCGCTCCAGAAAGCATCGACGCAGCCTGGCGCCAGGGGAACAATCGCCGCTCGAGGAACGTGAGCAGGAATCGGAACAGGAATGCTGCGATACCGATGGCAATAATCCCCGCATACACGCGCTCGAAATCGAGAACCTTGCGTGCTGCCTCGACCATGTATCCCACGCCTTTGCGGGCGTTGACCATTTCGGCGAGGATCACATACGTCCAGCCGATGTCGTAGAGAATTCGAAAGGACGAGAAAATGGCTGGGAACGACGCGCGAAATATGAGCCACAGCGCATGCCGCCGCTTGGCGCCGAGCGTGTACGCAGTCTCGAGCAACGCATTATCAACTCGATTCGCTTCCTCCACGACAACGGCCAACAAATAGAAAAACATGCCGAACCAGAGGAACGCGATCTTCATCGTCTCGTCCATGCCGAACAGAGCGATGAACGCCGGAAGGAATGCAGTCAGCGGCATCGCCCGCATGGGTGCGGCGACGGGATTGATGAGCTCGAACAACCAACGAAAACTGGCCATCAGGATGCCGAGCGGGATCGCAATGACTGCGCACCAGAAGAATGCCTGGGCAATTCGCCACCAGCTTTCCATGACGTTGCCAAGCAGATCGTAGTCGGTCCACAGCTTGCCGAAGGCGCGAATCACACCCATCGGTTTCGGCAAGGAAAATGGCGGCAGAATTTCCCAGTGCGTCAGTCCGAACCACGCGAGAACCACAATGCCCCAACTCAGGAAAGCGAGCGCGAGCCGTGCCCGCGGGGAGATTTCCTTCCGGATGGTCAGTAGTTCGCTGAGGTTGGGCATGGCTTAGCTCGCTGGGTTCGCGTAGACCTTAATGTCTGTCCGCCGATTCTTCTCGCGTCCTTCCGCCGTTGCGTTCGTGGCCAGCGGCTTGTCGGGGCCATTGCCGGCGGTCTTGAGCCGCACCGCCGGGAATCCATATTTTTCGATCAAGTAGTCTTTCACCGCGTCTGCCCGCTGTTGCGAGAGCTGAATGTTATACGGACGCGAGCCTGTCGAATCTGTATTACCTTCGATATCAACAACTGTGTTCTCGTAAGCACGCATCGTGCCCGCGAGTTCATCGACAACAGCGCGTGAATCCAGGCTCATGCGCGCCGAATTCGGATCAAAGAAAATCGAGCGATGCTGAGTCGCCAACGGCGTCGCGCCCTTCGCCGGTTCTTTGTACTCGATGGGGGTCTCGCTCGATGCCATCGAGAAACTGTCTTGCAGTTTTTCGACGTACCGCCGGTCCAGACTGTCTTCCGGATTATTGGTGTGCTTGATGATCAGCGCTTCGTGGTACATATCCTGCGCCATGCGGAAAATGTTGGCGTAGTCGGAGTTGGAACCAGCCGTACCCATGAACGAGCGGTTATCGGCGTAGTCAGCGAGCTTGACTCCACCGAGCATGGTCTTCGCCAGGTCTGAAGGGATGTTGAAGTCTTTCACTGCGCCGATCAGGTTGTAGGCGCGGTCGGGTTGATTCTTGATGAACTCCACACCTTCCAGCCAGCCCTGCGCGAACTGCAGGGTCGTCTGTGGATGCGCAGACGAGAAGCTGTCGCTCACCACCAGAATGTCAGCGATCAGCCGGTTCGCAATGCGCGTATCGTAGATTTTTTTCGATCCCGGACGTTTCGCGACCGCGTCGCTCATATCCGGATCCCACGCGACTGCGGCATCGACTTTATCTTGCGCAAACAGCGTCGCCGGCTCGATGCCATCTTTCGTGTGCACGGCCTTATTGAAGATTTCATCGCGCTGTTGCGTGCTCAGGCCGGAAGCCTGTAGTCCATTCCACAGCAGGAAGTGCGATGGAGTATACGGCGCAAACGCGATCGTTTTCCCGGCGAGATCTTCGATGCTGTTGATCCCCTGCTTGCCGATGACTCCATCTGCGCCGCGCGACCAATCGACCATCAAGAACGCGTGTGAGCCGAAGCCTTTTTCTTTGAACTGGGCATAATCCTTGGCGTAGACGTCGACCGTGGTCAGCATGACGTCGACGTTATTCGTGGCCAGGGCTGCCGCGCCTTCGGTCCAGTCGTCGATGATCTTGAACGAAACCTTCAGGTTTTTCTTGCCGTAGATCGAATCCGGCTGCGTGTCGAGACCGCCGTTCGCAACCAGGCCTCCAACGCAGCCCACCCAGACATTCACGCGCACCCGAACTTCCGGATTCTCGCTAGCCGAGGAAGCTGGGATCAGCAGCGGCTTCGAAGCATCTACGGATTCGCTGCTGCTAGTAGAAGACGAGCTCTTGCCGATGCCGAGTTTGCTGAGATCGATCAGTCCATAACGGGCCAGGCTGTATCCCACCAGCGCTGCACCGATGATGAATATGAGTACCCATCCGCCTCGTTCGATTTTTACCGCCATGACGTACCTCCCTTATTGCTCGTGTGGACCTGCCCCAAGCAGGCCGGCTGAAACTCCTGCGCGTTGACCTGAGCCCTCGCTCAAGCCGTGCGCTGCGGCTCTTTCGCTGCGATA
>JASHQK010000651.1 GCA_030039195.1 Candidatus Sulfotelmatobacter sp. | reverse complement strand
TCCGGTTCTGGCTCCTTACTTACCAATATCCTCGTTCCACAGATCCGCGTGGTCGCGGATGAAGTCTGCCATCATCTGAATGCACTCGGCGTCATCGAGAACAATGACTTTTACTCCGCGCTGCTGAAACAGATCCTCTGCGCCGAGAAAATTGCGGTGCTCGCCGATGATGACGCTCGGGATGCGATAAAGCAGAGCGGTTCCGGTGCACATGATGCACGGGCTCAGCGTGCTGACCAGCGTCAGCTCAGGCCAGTCGCGGCGCCGTCCGGCATTGCGAACGCAAACCGTTTCGGCGTGAGCGGTGGGATCGCCTGTCTGTACGCGGAGATTGTGTCCGCGGGCAACGATCTGGCCGGCGCGGTCGGCGAGCACCGAGCCGATGGGGAGTCCACCTTCGCGAAGGCCCTGGCGGGCTTCGGCGATTGCTTCGGCGAGCAATAGTTTTGGATTCGTAGCAGCGGCTGCATTTTCTGTCATAAGAATCTTTGTGGCATCACGGCTACTTCGAGTTTTGTGGCCGCGGCATCACGACGCGTTGACCGCGAAAGCGAGAATAGAAATTTCCGCTGACCGCCCTTACGTCGCCGGGAAATAGCGCGCCATCCATTTCTATGTTGTGGCGGCCACCTGGCGTCCATCCGAACAAACTGGAAAAAGCTCGCTGATTCTCCTGGAGCAGTTGAAAAACCGGGAATGAAAACGGAACCGTGGGGCTATTGCGGTACTGCGCAGTGATCTGCACCAGGCGATCCGGGTGCCAGACCGGAAGATTACGGAGCACGAGAGCGTCGAGTATGCTGAAAATCGCGGTATTGGCACCGATACCAAGCGCCAGCGTTAGTACCGTAACCGCGGCGAACCACGGCCTAACCCTGATGAGCCGCAAACTATGGCGGGCATCATGTCGGAAGGATCGCATGTCGCGCAAATCCTGGTTCTAAATCCCGAAGAGCATTTTAGCGATTTCAGCCGATCGTTTGCTGGAGCGCGATGGGAACCTGTTCGACGATCTCGATGCCGAACCCTTCGAGCGCGGCAACTTTCTTGGGGCGATTGGTGAGCAGGCGGATGCGGCGTAGTCCGAGGTCGGAAAGAATCTGCGCGCCGATGCCGATCTCGCGCTTCACTTGCTTTTCGCTGTCGTAGAGCGAGGGCAGGGTGCGTCCGCGATGAAAGCTGAGTGCGGTGCGATCGCCGACTTTTTCGATGGAGAATCCTTGCGAAGTCTGGTGCAGATAGATCAGCGCGCCGCGGTCTTCTTCGGAGATGCGGCGCATCGAACCTTCAAGCGTGGCATGGCATTCGCAGCCCGTCGCGCCGAAGACATCGCCCAACAGGCAATGCGCGTGCATGCGGACGAGCACCGGAGTTTCGCTCCGTTCGATGTCGCCGCGAATCAGGGCGACGTGGGACTCGCCGCCATCGACCTCACTTTCGTAGGCGATCAGGCGGAATTCACCGAAGCGAGTTTCGATGAGGGCTTCGCCGACGCGGTGTACGTAGCGCTCATGCGCCATGCGATAGCGGATTAATTCGGCGACGGTCAGAATCTTCAGGTCGTGCTGGCGGCAGAATTCGATCAGATCGGGCACGCGCGCCATGCTGCCGTCGTCTTTCATGATCTCGCAGATGACGCCCGCGGGAATCATGTCGGCGAGTCGCGCCAGATCGACGGACGCCTCGGTCTGACCGGCGCGCACGAGCACGCCGCCTTTGCGTGCGCGAAGAGGGAAGATATGTCCGGGACGGGCAAGGTCGCTAGGCTTGGTGGCAGGATCGATCGCAACTTGGATCGTGCGAGAACGATCGTAGGCGGAAATGCCGGTGGTGACGCCCTGCCGCGCGTCGATCGCCTCGCAAAATGCCGTGCCGTATTGCGATGTATTCTCGGCAGTCATGGCGCCGATTCGGAGATGGTCGAGGCGTTCTTCGGTCATGGCGAGACAGACCAGACCGCGTCCGTATTTGGCCATGAAGTTGATCGCTTCGGGCGTGACTTTCTCGGCGGCGAGGGTGAGATCGCCTTCGTTCTCACGGTTTTCATCGTCGACGACGATGACCATGCGTCCAGCGCGGATTTCCTCGATAGCCTGAGGAACGTCGGTGAATGGCACTTCGAGCGACATGGTCTGTTCATTCTAACAAGTTCCAGACAAACGCAGCCCGGAGACCCAGCGCGCTAAGGGGATTGTTCATGGGCCGACGCGTTGGCTCGCCAGGCCCCCGCCCGTCCGGACATCTTGACGGTTCTCTGACGCTGAGGCCCAACCTGCGGCAGCAGGTTTGAGCACGACGTCTCGTCGTGCTCGATTCGAGAGGATCGTCTCCGTGCATCGACTGGCCCGTTAAGTCGATCACGCTCTCCCGTGATTCCACTCACAGCGCCATGATCCACACTGGCCTATAAAGAGCGCGGATTTCTTTGAATCTCCCGAGGTCTGCCCAAAGGAAGCATCGGATAGCTCTCCTCGTTTAAGGTGAGAAGAAGAGCGATGCCGCCGTCTCCGGCGGGCGAACATGTCAGAGAATTTCGGTGCTCGCGGCGCGTCTACGTTCTGAGTTGAACACGGGCGGCGAGGCCCTTTTCTCTTGGACCACATGGGACCGAAGGGGAAGAGAAAAGTTGTGAGCGCGGTCACTGATAGGGTGTTACGCGGTGTGTACGCTGCGCTGGTTCTGGGACGCTAGAGGGAAATCCCAGCTGAAACGTCGCGAAGAAAATTCTGGCTATTTCATGAGTCCACGCCAGTGCCCTGATGTGGACCCCGGTGTCGTGCTCTGTGTCTTCGAAGCGTGGGCGGTTCAGATCTCAGTGAGGAGGCAGCCATGGTATCCCGTAGGGTGAAGGTAATTCTTTTTCTATTCCTTATTGCTTGTGTGGCTGGTGCGCTACCGGCGTGGGCGCAATCCACATCGACTGGCACCGTTGCCGGTGTAGTAACCGACGCAACCGGAGCCCTCGTAAGTGGCGCTACAGTCACGCTGACGGACACGGCTACGAATACTCCGCGCACGACCACGACCAATGACACCGGCCGCTACATTTTCGTAGACGTGAATCCGGGAACGTACAACATGGATGTGGCCAAGCAGGGCTTCTCCACTACGAAGATCACAGATCAGGAAGTGAAGGTGGGAGTTGCGCTCAATGTGAATCCCACGCTGCAGGTCGGCGGTACGAACGTCGTGGTTGAAGTCCAAGCTACTGGTACCGAGCTGCAGACCATGAACGCGACGGTCGGGAACGAAGTTACTGCAGTGGCGATCAATAACCTGCCCAGCATCGGGCGCGACGTAAATACGTTCATCGAGTT
>JASHQK010000650.1 GCA_030039195.1 Candidatus Sulfotelmatobacter sp. | reverse complement strand
CAGCCTGCATCGGCAGCCCAGCAAGACGACATCACTCTGATCGTCATCGACGTGCTTTAGAGAAAGCTGTCATTACCAGAGACAAGGGACGAGCCGGAAGCGTGTGTGGAGACAGTATTCCGAATAGCCGGGCAGTTCTTGGCGCAGAACCGTTTCCTCGTTGAGGAGGCGAAAAACGATTAGCGGGATGAGGAGGGCAAAGACGGGTAAGGCAAAGTACGAACCGAGCGCCAGCGGCGTGAATAACAACCATATCGCCGCGCCTAAGTACATGGGATGGCGCACGACGCCATAGGGTCCAGTGGAAATCACTCTCTGTCCAGACTCGACTCGAATCGTACTGGCTGCGAAACTGTTGCTCTTGAATGTCCAAAAAATCAGCAGGCAGCCGCCGAGAACGCATGCTTGCGCAACCACCGTCAGCCACAAGGGCGTGTGCGACCAGCCAAATCGATGGTCGAGACCAGGGAGAATAAAAGCGATCACATAAATCAGGTAGAAGAACTTCATGATGAGCCTCTGTTCGCGGACAGTTTCCTGCCTCCACCCCCTTTTCAGCCTGCGCTCGATTAGTTGTGGATCGTGCTTATAGAAGTAGCCAAAAGCGGAGACAGCGAAGGCAAACGTAATCGCGAAACAGACCCAGCCCTGCCAAAACCTGAAGGAGCCAGCAGGAGGGAATAGAAAAGACCCGCTCACAACTGGCATAAATACGAAGCGGAGGATCAATCTCGATTTGAGAGTCATCGAAGAAACTCCGTCGTTCGACTAGCGACCGACCTGGAGGCAACGGCTGAGCAGTGACGGCGGTCACCCGATCTGCAAAGTCCTCAGAAATAAACTTGGATGCTTGACCTGCTCTCGTTTTCAGGGAGCAACGAACTCAAAGAACAGACTCGAATCATCGACTTCCATGATTCGGGGTGTCACCCCCACACTGGCGGCAAGCTTTTGGAATGTTGCCTTATCCGCAGTCGTTGCCCGAAAACCGTCCGTGCAGACAATCAGGCCGTTGCCTGTGGCTTCGTGGTCGATCTCGCCGATCAGGTGATGCGCAGACTGAATTTCGAACCACTCCAGTCGATGTTTCCAGAATTGAGGCGTGTAGCTCGAAAACATCACAAGCCCGCCTGATCGGGTTACCCGCATTGCCTCTCGGAAAAGCTGGCACTGATCTACCGCAAAGGCACAAACGCCATTCTGGATGCAGATGGTCAAATCAAAGGTATGGTCGCGGAATCCCAACCGAACCGAATTCATACAGGCAAGGCATACTGATCGTTTGCTTCCCAGATATTCTTGCGCCATGCGCAGGCTCGACTGCGATGTGTCGATTCCGAACGCCATTCGCACTCTCGGAAGAAGTCGCTCAAGAACCCGTCCATAGCCGCACCCCAGTTCCAAGGCGAGCATGGAGGGTAGCGTTCTCGATAAGACGAAGTCGATTTCCGCTTCAAGGTACGCTTTGGTGCGAGGAGGAGCGAGATCATAGCAAGCGCGAAGACGTTCGGCGGCGAGCTTATCAATGTAGTAGCTGGGCATGGTGCGATCACCGCCATAATAAAACAATGTTTTGGAAGTCTTTCTGTCTGATTCCGGGGAAGAGTTCGAAGTGACACGGTACAAGCGGCGTCCGAGGGCGTCTAGTCCAGTCCCTTGCTCTGCAATCGGCTGCACTTATCTTTAAGTTCTGTTCAATGATCTCGAATGTTCACGTTTCGTGAACTGCGCGAAATCCTGAACAGCTGCCCAGCGATTACCCTTGTGCTACTCCCAGTCGGTGATTCCCCGGCGAGCCGCACTTGGTTGGCCTCACCGTTCAGCTTACCGAAACGTATCCGTCGCAATTGTTCTCGAAATAAAAACAGGAGGCAGTCCCATGTTTGTTGAACTCATGCGGTTAATCGAGAGCCGCCCATTCAGGATTACATCTGTGGCAAGCATCCAGGCTTGAGTGCCCTCGAGATCGATCGGTGCGCCTTCTTCGCCAAGAGCGGCGATCCAATGACGAGCCGTGACAAGGTCACTACCGCCCCACCAGTGGGCAAGATCATGGTACGTGGCTGGCCCATTATGCCGCCAGGAAACGGCGGGTGACCATACCCTGGAACAATTGGTGCGCAAAAAACGCGCCGTTGATGAAGCGGAAAATCTTTAAATCGCAATCGTTAGCGTTGTTCTTGCTTTATCTTGTTTCGGTCCCAGGCAGTGAAGCTCAGCAGTACTACCGCAACTCTTGAGTTCAGGGCATGGCAAATGGTCTGTCGCAACCGGAGGTTGTCTGCCGTCTATGACTCCGCTCCTGAATTGCCAGTGACCGAATCCGACTTCGTGGAACTCCGCTTTTGTTGCAGCGCCAATTTCAGGCTTTCACCCGCGTGCACGATGTGCTGCTGCAGGAGGTCGCAGGCAGCGGATACGTCTCGCTTGCGACACAGTTCGAGGATGTGATGATGCTCCTCATTCGCTCGTGCCATTCCGTGGGTCAAGTACAACTGCAAGCGCGTGTAGCGTTCTCCGCTGTTGTTGACATTGCGAATGATGCCCATGAACCGCGGTTGATTGGCGCGGGAGTACAGGATGGAGTGAAATTGCCAGTTCAATCGTCCCCAGGCGGAAACATGATCTTCGCGGCGAAGTTCATCGACATATTTGTGCAAAACAGATTCGGCGTCGAAGAAATTCTCGCGAGTGAGATGCGGAATGGAGCGCTTCAGCACTTCCGGCTCGAGCAGTGCGCGGATCGCGAACAGTTCTTCGATGTCGGCAGGTGACAAGGCGGGAACGATCGCGCCGCGATTGGGAACGATAGAGATCAGGCCCTCAGCATCGAGTTGGCGGAGTGCCTCGCGAACTGGAACGCGGCTCACTTGATATTGAGTGGCGATCGCCTCCTGGCGTAATTGAGCTCCTTCGGGAATCTCTCCGCGGATGATCTGGTCGCGCAGTTTGTCGGCTACAGCCGAAGTGAGCGACTGCCGCGGAATAATGGAATCGGATGAAATGGCTAAGTCCATAGCTAAGATCTCAATACGACTGCTTCGCCGAGTGCAGTATAGCGCAGGCACATTGGAGCGTCGGTTCTGCGTTCCGCAGATATGAGGACGGAACTGGCTTCCAAATCCACTCAGCCATCGCGGCAGCGTTGCTTGCGTACGTGGTATCGGCGAATTTGCTTTGACGATTGCATATTGTATCCATAGAATACAAAGGTGTCTATTCTGGGGTCTGGTATGAGGCCAGCACTAGGGGGCGGAGTCTCTGCCTGCGAAGATCTTGCAAAGCCAATCATTGGAGATAGATACCGCACGGTGCGCGTGATCGACTCCCACACTGGGGGCGAGCCAACCCGGGTGGTGATCAATGGCGGTCCCGAGTTGGGAACAGGTCCTTTGTCGGAGAGGCTCAAACGCTTTCGCGCGCAATACGACGACTTTCGATCGGCTGTAGTGAATGAGCCACGCGGGTCCGACGTCCTGGTCGGAGCTCTTCTGTGCGAGCCGGTTGATCCGTCGTGTTCCGCTGGCGTGATCTTCTTTAATAATGTCGGTTATCTGGGAATGTGTGGCCACGGAACGATCGGCCTGGTTGCAACTCTCGCGTACATGATGCAGATCGCGCCCGGAGAACACAAGATCGAGACTCCGGTGGGAACCGTCTCCGCGATACTGCATGAGAGCGGAGAAGTGACGGTCAACAACGTCGCCAGCTATCGCACGGCCGCAAATGTTGCGGTCCAAGTTCCAAATTATGGAACGGTCTTCGGCGACATCGCGTGGGGAGGAAACTGGTTTTTCCTGGTCCGTGAGCACACCTTCGAGTTGACGCTGAAAAATGTGGAGCGGCTGACCTCTTTCACTTCTGCAATCAAGGAAGCCCTGCGCACGAACCGCATCACCGGAGACGAAGGACGAGAGATCGATCACATTGAGCTGTTTGCGCCTTCTTGCACGATGGGCGTCGATAGTCGAAATTTCGTGCTCTGCCCGGGAAACGCCTACGATCGTTCGCCGTGTGGAACGGGAACCAGCGCCAAGCTCGCCTGTCTCCACGCCGACGGAAAAATCAAGGAAGGTCAGATCTGGCGGCAGGAAAGCATTGTTGGAAGTGTGTTCGAAGGCAGCATCAAAGTACGAGATGGCAAAGTGTATCCCAGCATAAAGGGGCGCGCTTTCGTGAGTGCGGAAGCGGAGCTGGTGCTCGATCCGCGCGATCCGTTGTGTGCTGGAATCCGGGGCTGAAGGAACTCTCGCGACCAGACGATGAACGGGGCAGCCTATGACGTCGTGATCGTTGGGGCCGGCATTGTAGGCGCGGCCTGCGCCCGCGCCTTCGCCGAATCTGGCATGCGCGTGATGCTTGTGGATCGCGAAATCGTGGGTGGAGGCGCTACCGCGGCGGGCATGGGACACATTGTCGTCATGGACGATTCGGAAGCACAATTCGCCCTCACCCGATATTCCCAAAAGCTGTGGCAGGAACTGAGACCGCAACTGGCAGACGACATCGAATACGAGCAATGTGGAACGATCTGGGTGGCCGCGGACGAGGAAGAGATGGCCGAGGTGCGGCGCAAGCGAGATTATTATCGGGCGCGCGGAGTTCCCGCCGAAGTACTCGATGCTCGCCGGCTCAAAGAACTCGAACCTAACTTGCGCGAGGGGCTTGCGGGAGGACTTCTCGTTCCCGAAGACGGAGTTCTATATCCTCCGTGCGCTGCGCGTTTTCTCACCCAGCAAGCCCGTGAGCATGGTGCGAGGATTCACCTTGGTGCGCCCGTGGTACAGATCAGATCCGGAAAGGTGCGTTGCGCGGATGACGTGGAGATTGCGGGTCAGATCGTCGTCAACGCATGTGGGTCGTGGTCGCCCGAGTTGACCCCGGGAACCGAGGTCAGGAAACGCAAGGGTCACCTCGTGATCACCGATCGCTATCCGGGTTTCGTCCGTCACCAGCTGGTGGAACTGGGGTATCTGAAGAGCGCGCACTCGCATGCTGCGGATTCAGTCGCGTTCAACGTGCAGCCCCGCCGGACGGGGCAGTTGCTGATCGGCTCTTCGCGGCAGTACGGAGCGGAGCACAAGGAAGTGGACCAGGACATTCTCGCTCGCATGCTGCAACGCGCTCAGGAATACATGCCGTTGTTGAGCGCCATGTCGGCGATTCGCGTGTGGACGGGCTTTCGCGCCGCCACGCCCGACAAGTTGCCATTGATCGGTCCCTGGCCGGGAGATCGCTCTTTATTTCTCGCAACCGGGCATGAGGGTTTGGGAATTACGACTTCGCTGGGAACGGCGAGACTTCTCGTGGATCAGATCACAGGAGCGAGGTCAGAAATTCCCATCGAGCCGTACTTGCCTTCGCGAACAGCAAAGGAGTGTGCGCATGTCTAGCCCACTCACATTGACTGTGAACGGTACGCCAGTCTCGGTGCCGGCAGGCGCGACAGTAGCGGCGGCCGTGGCTTTCGCGCAACAGGCATGCCGAATCTCAGTGATGGGTGCGCCGCGCGGCCCGCTGTGCGGGATGGGCATCTGCTTTGAATGCCGCGTGGTCATCAACGGGAAACCGCATTGCCGAAGCTGCCAGATATTGTGTAAGCCGGGCATGGAAGTAAGAACGGATGAGTAGAGATTCCAAAAATCGTTTCGACGTTCTTGTGGTCGGTGGTGGTCCCGCGGGCATGGCCGCGGCGGTTCGGGCGGCGGAGTGCGGGCTTGACGTCGGAATTCTTGACGACAACGCCAATCTCGGTGGGCAGATCTGGCGTGCAGGAGTATCTGCCGATCCGCACGATAAAGACGCCGCAAAATGGCACAGCCTGTTGCGAACTGCGAACGTGACCGTCCTGTGCGGGAAAAGAGTTTTTCATCAGCCCGAGCCCGGTGTTCTTTGGGCCGAAGGAAACGACGATCTTGTTGAGCTGCGCTACAAGAATCTCGTTCTCGCAACTGGTGCTCGAGAACGTTTCCTGCCCTTTCCCGGATGGACGCTGCCCAATGTTATGGGAGCAGGCGGCTTGCAGGCGATGGTGAAATCGGGTCTGCCGATTGCCGGCAAGCGCGTGGTCATTGCCGGCACCGGGCCGCTGCTGCTGGCCGTGGCGGCATATCTGCACCAGCACGGAGCGATAGTTCCTGTTATCTGCGAGCAGGCATCGTGGAAGGCTTTGCTGCGATTCGCAACTTCGCTGCTGGGTTGGCCATCAAAAATCGTGCAGGCACTTGAGCTCAAGAGGGAGATGGGTGGTGTTTCCTTTGCCGCAAATAGCTGGCCGGTCCGAGCGCACGGTCGAGAGGCGATCGTGAACGTAACGATTTCGCGTGCCGGAAAGCTGGAGACCATCGCGTGTGATTATTTGGCCTGCGGCTTCCACCTGGTGCCCAATATTGAATTACCTGCGTTGCTGGGGTGTGACATTCGTGGCGGCTATGTGCACGTGGACGAGTTCCAGCAGACACGCGTGCCAGGCATCTTCTGCGCGGGCGAGCCCACGGGCATCGGAGGCGTAGAGCTGTCGCTCGTCGAAGGGGAAATTGCCGGTCTGGCTGCAGCGGGTTCGAAATCGCAAGCGCAGTTACTTTTGCAAAAGCGCGAGTTGTTGCGGCGTTTCGCCCGTGCTCTCGATCGCGCGTTCGCGCTGCGACCAGAGTTGAGGAGTCTTGCTTCGCAGGAAACCCTGGTCTGCCGCTGTGAGGACGTTGCCTATGCCCGTCTCTGCGAGCACACGTCGTGGCGATCGGCCAAGTTGCACACACGCTGCGGCATGGGACCATGCCAGGGCCGAATTTGCGGACCGGCCACAGAGTTTCTTTTCAAATGGAATCCGGATTCGGTGCGCCCACCAGTCTTCCCGGCGCGAATAGAAGACCTGGGAGCGATTGTGGTAAGAGAACCGGAGCCGGTTGTCGTCAGAGGAGGTCTAGGATGAACTGGAAGGGCGTAATGCCCGCAATTACCACTAGCTTTAACAAGGATCTCAGTGTGGACCATGGCTTTCTGGCGGAACATTGCCGCTGGTTGCTGGACCACGGTTGCACAGGAATCGTGACGCTCGGCTCCCTGGGCGAAGGTTCGTCGCTCTCGTTCCAGGAGAAACAGGAGATCGTGCGCACGAGCGTTAGAGCCGTCAATGGCCGCGGGCCGGTTGTGGCGTCGATCTCGGCGCTCACCACATCGGAAGCCGTGGCGATGGCCAAAGCCGCAACCGACTTGGGCTGCGACGGCCTGATGGTTTTGCCTCCCTATGTGTATCTGGGAGACTGGCGCGAGATGAAAACTCACGTGGCTGCGGTGTTTGAGGCGTCGCCGCTTTCTTGCATGCTCTACAACAATCCCGTCGCGTACGGAACCGATTTTCTGCCTGAGCACATCAAAGAACTGGCGGCAGAGCATGAGAACTTCGAGGCCGTGAAGGAATCCAGCACGGATGCGAGGCGAGTATCTGCCATTCGAGCGCTGCTCGATCGACGGCTGGAGATCTCAGTGGGAGTAGACGACGCCGTGCTCGAGGCTATTGGAGTAGGAGCGACGGGATGGATCGCTGGATTGGCCAACGCGCTTCCTCACGAATCGGCGGAATTGTTCAATTGTGGGGTCGAAGGGGAAGGTGAAAAGGCGTTCGAGCTCTATCGCTGGTTCTTACCACTATTGCGAATGGATACTGTTCCAAAATTCGTTCAGCTCATCAAATTAGTGCAGGCCGAAGTGGGCATGGGAAACACCCGTGTTCGCCCGCCTCGTCTGGAGCTGGCAGGCGAGGAACTGGAGCAGACCAGGAAAATTATCCGCGACGCGCTGCGCACGCGGCCGCAATCAACGAGCGCATACGCGTTGCCCAATCGGAAGTAAAGAACAGGAATTGGAAAATGCTAGCTTCGACGACAAAGCTTTCCGGCCGATCCTTGATTGGATTTCGTGAAGGGCAAGGATCGGGAAAACCGCTCTACGCCACAGACCCAACGACTGGGCAACAGTTGCATCCGGGCTTCATTCCGGCCACCGAGGACGAGGTCAACCTAGCTGCGAAGCTTGCCGCAGAGGCCTTCGAAACCTACCGGCACACTTCTGGCAAAGAGCGGGGCGCATTTCTGCGAACGATCGCCGCGAAAATAGAGTCCATTACCGGAGAGATCGTGGAACGCGCGGGGCAGGAAACAGCTCTGCCTGCGGCTCGGCTGCAATCGGAGACGGCTCGCACTTGCGGACAACTCCGGCTCTTTGCACATATTGCGGAGGAAGGGTCATGGGTGAATGCGCGCATTGATCACGCCGATGCTGCTCGCAAGCCGCTGCCCAAGCCTGATATTCGATCGATGCTGCTTCCCTTGGGACCAGTGGTCGTATTCGGCGCCAGCAATTTTCCCCTGGCCTTTTCGGTCGCTGGCGGAGACACGGCCTCTGCGTTGGCGGGAGGCAACACGGTCATCGTGAAGGCTCATGCGGCTCATCCCGGCACGAGCGAACTGGTGGGACGCGCCGTGCAGGAAAGCGTTCGCGAATGCGGTTTGCCCGAAGGTGTCTTTTCGGTTTTGTTTGGCAGCGGCTCACAAATCGGTGTTGCGCTCATGAAGCATCCTTTGGTGCGAGCGGGTGGCTTCACCGGGTCACGCACGGCTGGAAGAATCTTAATGGACGTGGCCGCCTCGCGCCCGGAACCGATTCCTTTTTACGCTGAAATGAGCAGCACGAATCCGGTCTTTCTATTACCGGGCGCCCTGCGCGAGCGCGCCGAAAATATCGCCGCAGGATTGCATGGTTCCTTTACGCTCGGAGCCGGTCAGTTCTGCACGAAACCGGGGATGGTTTTCCTGGCACAGGACTCGGAAGCGGAGAGGTTCACACGCAAGTTGCGCGAACTGGTCGAGGCGTCGACTCCGTTTCATCTGCTGACTCACGCGATTCATTCTTCCTATGATTCGGCAATTTCCGCACGCAAAGCGCACTATGGCGTCGAAGCCGTTGCCGAGGGCAGATCGGTTTCTTCGACGGGCTTTGCGGCGAATGCAGCTCTGTTTGAAACCGACGCGCAATCATTTCTGGGTTCAGAACTGGAGGCGGAGATCTTCGGTCCGACCACGCTGCTGGTACGCAACGCTAATCGCGATCAAATGCTGGCGATTGCCCGTTCGCTGGAAGGCCATCTCACCGCAACCATTCATGGCACTGAGGAGGATTTGCGCGAGTTCGCGGACCTGATCGCGATTCTGGAAACGAAAGTCGGCCGGCTGGTGTTTAACGGATTCCCCACCGGCGTCGAAGTTACTCATGCCATGGTGCATGGCGGTCCGTATCCTTCAACCTCGGATGGCCGATCCACTTCCGTGGGGAGTCAGGCGATCTTCCGCTTCACGCGCCTGGTCTGTTACCAGGGATTTCCGGAGAGCGCTCTGCCCGATCAACTCAAGAGCGCAAATCCTCTCGGCATTTGGCGCATGGTCGATGGACAGATGACCTGCGAGCCTGGCTCGCGCGTGGCGTAGAGATGCGATAATTCCAGCCGCTTCCAGTTCGCGATGGCTTGTTTACTCTCGGCTAATGGTGACGGATAGGAGGCCGCTCGGCGAGAGCGGAATATTCAGATTTTTCTGTTCGCCATCTTTCATGACAAAGCTCGTGAGTTGCTTTTTGTTTCCGAGCAGCCGGTAATTGCCGGCGGGCAAGCCCTTGACAGTCAGCGTGGTCTGGTGTGAATCGTGCGAACGATTCTCGAGGTGGAAATTGATTCGACTGAGAGCTTCATCAAAAGCTACCGGCTGGCTTGCTGCGAAGCCATCGCGATCGACGCGCAGTTGCAAACGATTGTTTCCGAGCACCACGTCGAACCGGTCGCGCAGTCCGTCTCTGGGAATGACCTCGATCGAACTTCCATCCGTTTTCAGTTCGCCGCCGTAGGCGTACAAACCAAAGATCGGATCGTCACTGACCACGGTTGCGGCGGTTCGCAGGCCTCCGCTGAATCCGAGATCGATTTCGCCGTCGTACCACCACGAGCCGCGCCCCATAGCCTTGTTGCCGAGCCACGCGTGTCCCCAGGGACGAGGCTCGAATCCACCACTCGCACCGCCGTCGTTTTCCTTGCCCGGATAGAAGTAACCATAATTCGATTGCGCCGTGCCTGAATTCAGCAGTGCCCACGAACTCAGGTAGGACGCGTAGCCCAGGCGCAGGTAGGGAATCGGATCGTGGGCGAAGTTGAGCGCGTAGTCTTCCACCGCCCAACCGCCCATCTGCGACATGTAGCTCAGGGTGTATTCGGCGTTGCCGCTGCCGCGGTAGTCGCTGCCCAGCCAGTAATACGCGGGCTCTATGCCGCGGTCAGCAACGTTCAGACGCATTTGTTCTTCGAGAAACGCATCGGCGTCGGAAGTTTTTACCGCTTTGCGAAATTCTGTTGCATCCGGTTCCTGCAGCCGATTCACCGCGTATTTTGCCAGCGCGTGGGTGGACTCGAATCCTGTGGAGTCAAAGGGATATTCCGATTGAAATAGGTCCGGCTGCTTGTTGATGAAGAACTCAGCCTTGGCCTCCCAGTGCGTACGCAGCTTTTCGGCTTCCTCTCTCCGTCCGGCTTGCTCGAGCGCGCGGATCAGGTCCGGAATAACCAATTCGTTATAAGTGCCGGTCTCGTAGGCCGACCATTTCACGATCTCCATGGGAACCGTGAAGAAAGCAATGGCTGTGCCATAGGCGCGATCGAGATAGCCTGATGCGTCGAGATAATGCACCATAGCGGGGTAGTCTTTCGCGATGAGATACATGTTGTAATAAAGAAGGATGACGTGCGGGTAATCATAGATTCTCCATAGATGCTTCTTGCCGCGCTCGTCGTCGAATTTGCTTTCACGATTCACTTTCCAGTTTGGAATGCCGTAAATCCCGTACGGGTAGGGCTCTTTGTCGGTCTGCTGCAGCCCTCCCCAGACATAATGCTGAATGTAGTTTTCGACGGATGTGATTTCCTGCTGATCGGGGAAGAATACGTTCTTGGCGGCGAGATACGGCGCCTTGCCAAGCGCGGGATCATCGCACGCGACAGAGTAAGATTGCAGGCCGTCGAGATCGTCGGGACTGCGCAGCTTCTGATGCTTCATGTCCCACTGCGAATATAAGCCGTTGTACCAGAGTTTGGGATCATTCCATTGCTCATGCACCATCAGGAAGCGGGCGCGTTTCTTGATGAGCGTCTCCAGCGGCTCGGTGACAAAGAAATCAAGAGCGAGATATTGGCCGTTGCCGTAGTCGACTTTGAGCATGTTCTCGCCCAAGCGGGAGAATTTCACGGAATAGAGCGAAGTGTCTTTTCCTTTGTGCCCGATCGGCTTGATGACCGTATCTTGCGGATGTTCCGCGGTGATTTCATGAATTCGATTGCGTGTACGCAAAGAGAACATTGTTGGCAGATCGGTGGGAACGGTCATTCCCGGGACGACGCTGAAATCGAAGCCGCCCTCTTCGTAGAGAACGTCGCGCACTGCTGCATAATCTTGCGCCCAGCGAAATTTGAAACTGTAGCGAACTATGTCGGCGGAGTTCCCTTTGGCGGTCAGAGTTGCCGAAGTGTTGGGCAAACGCCACCTGCCGTCTTTCGCGACTAGGTCCGCTGCGCGAGCGGAAGAGTGCACGTATGCGGTGAAGTACCTTCCGTCCTCATCGAAATATTCGAAATGGGTTCCTGGCTCGGGCGTCATCACAAGATACGGGCCGATGCCGTTGCAGCGCATCCAGAAAATGTAGGACCCGTCGCCGCCGATGAAGCTGTGACGGATGAGGCGCTTGGTGTAGGTTTCGGTTTTGTCGGGGACGTACTCGGTGTTGAAAGGCAGGCGGATGCCGAGATCTCCGATTTCGATCGGGCCTCCGGTCTGGTTGCGAACTTCGACGGTCCACACCAAGGCGTCGCCTTCCACATGAAATGATCCCGTAGGAGAAATGTCGGAGACTGGCTCGACTTGTTTGCCCTGATCGGTATTCACGCGCCATTCGTAAATCGCCGAAGTTGTGTTCTGCGGCAGCTGCGCAACCAGGCGAAGGGCCTGCGTTGTGACGGGCGTGAAATTCACATGATTAAACGCATCGAGCTTGAGCCCGTACACGTCGGACGCCTGCACATCTCTCCATTGATCGCCGTCGCGGTATTGAATCTTCCACGAAGTCGGCAAATCCCATTTGTAGTCGTCGCCGTAAGAGCCCACGGCCCAATAGACCTCAACCGACGACACCTGCTGCGGTTTGGCGAACTGATATTCCACCCATTCGCTGGTTGCATGGCGATCACCCCAGGCGAAGAAAGGAATGTCCTTGTCGTGCGAACTGGCGGGCTCGATCTGGTCGTTTAGTGCTCGAGTGCCCCACGGTCCGATCGAGGAAGTGGTTCGACTGGTCGTGGCGATCGTTGGTATGGCGCGGCCGATTGTGTAATTGAAGCTTTCCTGGTTCTCAGTCCCCGCGGTCGCGCTTGCGACTTCCTGCCACGACCCGCCCGGCGTGCGATACCGCACGAAAACATCGCCCAGGGCTCTTCCGGCGAGAATGTAGTTGGTGTCGTAAGTGTCGTGAGTGTGCTTGAGCGCCTTCAGACCAATGCTGGAAAATCCAAGCTGAAACGAGTCGTTCGCGATCTGCTGGGCAGAGGCGGCGACGTTTTCAAAAGCAAGCAGGGCGAACAGCAGTATGAATCTCAGCAAGTGTGGAGTCCCTTCTAACGTAGCGTTTCTTGCGTTGGTTTCAGTCACTTTTCCAGGGTGCAGTTTTAACCATTTGGCTCTCACGGTTCCGAAGGCCGCGATTCCCAACAGCGTCTCCTGGGCGCTTCACGCGCTAGAACTCCACCGTCACCGGCTTTCCTGCGAATGCGACATTTTTCTCCCGCTCCAGAAGCTTCACGGTCAACTCTCGCGGAGCAGGAGACAGCATGCGAGACCCTTCGGCCAGCGCAAGACTGAGCGTGCGTCGGCTATCACTCCACTCCAGTTGGATTCCCATCCATTCACCCTTGCGGTAGTTGAACGAGCGGCCATCGTCTTCGTAGAGCAGAAACGATCCATCGTGGCCGGGATAAATCGAAATCGTGAGCGGCTCGTTCACGGGCTCGCTCGTGTATTGGCGCACGGGAGCAAGCGGCAGAATGGTGCCAGCGGCCACGTATAGCGGAAGTGTTTCGAGATCCACGGCGCGCTGAATTTCGCGGCCGCCCTCCATGCGCTCGGCCGTCCAGAAGTCGTACCACGTACCGTGCGGAAGATATACGCTGCGCGAAGTTGCTCCCGGTTCACACACTGGAGCTACCAGGATGCCGCGTCCCCAGAGGTATTCATCGGAGCGAGCGACAGCGATTGGATCATCCGGATAATGCAGCCACAAAGCTCGCATGATCGGCATTCCGGTCGTGGTGCACTCGCGCACCGCGCTGTAAAGATAAGGCAGCATGCGGTAGCGCAGTTCGAGATACTTGCGGCAGATGGGCTCCACTTGCGGATTGTGAAGCTGAGTAGCGTCAGGAATCGCGGCGCCATCGTAATTGCGAATTTCAAGAGGCCCAGGATCTCCCGTGTTCCATCCCCAAGGCAGACGTAGTTTCCAGGTACGGCCATGGGCGCGAAACAACGTGCAGAATGCGCCGAATTGAAACCATCGCAGGTAGAGTTCGGCCGTGAACTCTTTGGTGGGAACGAAGCCGCCGATATCCGTGCCCCAATACGGAATCCCGGTGAGGCCGGTGTTAATCGCGATCGG
Source organism: Candidatus Sulfotelmatobacter sp. (assembly GCA_030039195.1). Lineage (GTDB taxonomy): Bacteria > Acidobacteriota > Terriglobia > Terriglobales > Acidobacteriaceae > Sulfotelmatobacter. The sequence continues at coordinate 6,965 of JASHQK010000650.1, read as the reverse complement.
GATGTGCGTCTTCAGCGTCTCCCAAGTCGAATACACGTCGCCCGACCACAAGAACGACGCGTAGCGCTGCATGCCCGCGTAGCCGTTGCGGTGAAGAGCATAAGGACGTTCGTTCGGGCGATCGATCTGCGGGCCTTCCCAGTGCATGCGATTGCGGGCGAGACGAGAGGGGATGTCGAGCGGGTCGCCTTCATCCGGCCACCAGCCGTCAACGCCAAGAGAGAAATCTTTGCGATGAGCGTCCCAGTAACAACTGGCTTGCTCCTCGTCGAAGCTCGCTAACTCACAGGGATCGTGAACCGTGCCGCGAAGCCTGTCGGTGAGAATCACGTCGTGCAGCACTACGCGAAAATTTTCGCCATGCAGTTGGTCGATGATTTCCTTTGGATCGGGGAAAACGCGCTGATTCCAGGCGAACGATCCATTCTCTGTATTCCAGCCGGAAGGACAGAATCCCGTGCCGAGATAGATAAGCGCATCGCAGGGAAGTTTTTTCTCACGGAACGTTTTGGCTTCTTCGAGAATTTCCTCGCGGCTGGCGAGCGTGCGATGCGACTGCTGATATCCGAAGCTCCAAAGCGGCGGCATCTCGGCGAAACCGGTCAGGCGGGCATATTCGGCGAGGATGGTCGCTGGCTCGGGCGAGTAGACGAAGAAAATATCGACCGGCCCGTCGGCGTTAGCCGGTTGAAAGCGGCTCTGCGGGCCAGTGAAATCGAAGCTGCCAAACGGCTGATGAAAAAACATCGCCCACCCGCTGGTGCTGAGGATCCAGGGAATTGGGACGCGGCCGCCGTTGGTGTGCAGCCTATATCCGCCTTGTCCGCTGACCATGCGATCGACCGAGCCGCGGCGGTCGAATTGCGGTCCGCCTTCTCCGAGGCCAAGCAGCGGTGAGTTTCCAATTTCAAATGACACGCTGCCCGTGCCCGGATCGACGGCAAGCCGTTGAATCTTGTTTCCGTCGCGCGTGGCGATCTCGAGTGCAATTGGATTCGCAGAAATGTGAGCATGTACCAGACCTGCCGCGATTTCCTGCGGCGCCGAATCCTGGCGCAGCCTCGCGATCGGATCATTCCAGAATTCTTGCACCAGCGAGCCGTCGTAGGAAACCTCCGCCGGCTTGCCATCGCGAATGGGAAGAATGGTGAAGCGAAGCGTGTGAGGACTGATCGATCGTAGTTGAATCTCGCATTGCTGCGATTGAGTCGAAGCGGCGTGGCATTTCCCCGGCAGCAGGGAGACCGCAGACGCGGCAGCCATGCGTTGCAAGATTTCTCGGCGAGTCCAGCGTCGGTTCATCTCTGTCCGTTTTGCTACTTCGTTGTTCTTTTCGCGAATGCTACTTAACAAAGCTCAGTGCGAATCGCGTGCCACGCGTGCGCCGCTGTGGCCGACAAGAAAGTCCATGTCTGCGCCCAAGTGGGCCTGCTGCACGTGATCGACATAGAGCTTTTCCCAGCCTCGTGTCGGCTTCGGCGGAGGTGTCCACTGGGCCCGGCGCGCCGCCAGCGTGTTGTCGTCCACTTCCAAGTGCAACCGGTGAGCGGGAACGTCGAGAGTGACCATGTCGCCCGAGCGCACGAGTGCGAGCGGGCCGCCAATCGCAGCTTCGGGCGAGACATGCAAGACCACCGTGCCATAAGCCGTTCCGCTCATGCGCGCATCGGAAATGCGAACAAGATCGTTCACGCCACGGCGTAACAGTTTTGGCGGAAGCGGCATATTGCCAACTTCGGCCATGCCGGGAAATCCGCACGGTCCGCAGTTCTGCAGCACCATGACTGATTTTTCGTCAATGTCGAGCGACTCGTCGTTGATGCGCGAGTGAAAATTCTCAATCGAGTCGAAGACGACTGCGCGTCCGCGATGCTGGAGAAGATGCGGGCTCGCGGCTGAACGCTTGATGACCGCACCATCCGGAGCGAGATTGCCGCGCAGCACGGCGATTCCGGCATCGGCCTTGAACGGTTCAGCGAAACCGTGGATCACCTCCCGATTCCAGCAGGGAGCATTGCTGACGTTATCCCAGATGGATTTTCCATTCACAGTCAGCGCATCGCGATGGAGGGCACCGGCTTCGCCCAGTTCGCGCAAGACCGCAGGCAACCCGCCGGCATAAAAGAAGTCTTCCATCAGAAATTGGCCGGAGGGTTGCAGATTGACCAGGCAGGGAAGATTTGCGCCGAAATGTTCGAAATCGTCCAGTGCGAGCGGAACTCCGATGCGTCCGGCGAGAGCAATGAGATGGATGACGGCGTTGGTTGAGCCGCCAATCGCGGCGTTGGCGCGGATGGCATTTTCAAACGCGACTCGCGTGAGAATGCGCGACATGAACAGATCTTCGCGGACCATCTCGACTGCGCGGCGGCCGGTCAAGTGGGCGAGCGTGTTGCGGCGCGCGTCGGCGGCGGGGATCGCGGCATTGCCGGGAAGGCTCATCCCGAGCGCTTCGACCATGTTCGCCATCGTCGAAGCCGTGCCCATGGTCATGCAGTGGCCCTTCGAGCGATGCATGCAACTTTCGGCTTCGAAAAATTCCGCCAGCTGCATTTTCCCGGAGCTTACCTGCTCCGACATCTGCCACACGCCGGTGCCGGAGCCCAGATCGTGGCCGTGGAACTTGCCGGAAAGCATAGGGCCACCGGAGAGCCCGATGGTCGGCAAATCGCAGGAAGCAGCGCCCATCAGCAGCGAAGGCGTGGTCTTATCGCAGCCCATGAGCAGTACTACGCCGTCGATGGGATTGCCGCGAATCGATTCCTCCACGTCCATGCTGGCCAGATTACGAAACAGCATGGCAGTGGGACGCAACAGAGTTTCACCCAGCGACATGACCGGAAATTCGAGCGGGAAACCGCCGGCTTCCCACACTCCGCGCTTAACGAACTCGGCCAGCTCGCGAAAGTGGCCATTGCAGGGAGTCAGCTCAGACCAGGTGTTGCAGATGCCAATGACGGGACGTCCCTCGAATAAATCGTGCGGCCAGCCTTGGTTCTTCAACCAGCTGCGGTAGATGAAACCCATTTTGTCCTGGCGGCCGAACCATTCCTGGCTGCGAAGATTTTTCATGAAGAGAGAATATCGCGTGTGGCGAGCTTACTGATAATATCGCAAAAACGCCCAAGTAAACGTAATCTCGAAATTGCTTGACGCGAACCGGGCGGAACGGGAATGATTTGTTCGGTCGATCACTCCTAATCTCGTGGGGATATCGGACATGCTGCGTTCGAATACTCAAAAGGCCTTGTGCTTATCAAAGAGCTACTTTCTGGGGCTATGCACCGCCTATCTTTGCCTGTATTCCGTTTTTTGCGCTGCAGAAGCGCATGCGCAACCGCCCGCCGGATCGTCCAATCCATTGCAAATCTATTTCATCGACGTGGAAGGGGGGCAGGCCACGTTGTTTGTGACGCCGGCAAAGCAATCGTTATTGGTCGATACGGGTTGGGCCGACAACGATGGACGGGATGCGGACCGGATTGTTTCCGCCGCGAGAAAAGCCGGCCTTTCGAGGATCGATTATGTGCTCATCACTCACTTCCATATCGATCATGTCGGAGGTGCGCCGCAGTTGGCCGCTCGTATTCCCATCGGGACTTTCATCGATCATGGCGAGAATCGCGAAAGCACGGATGGTCCCACCGTCGAGGTCTGGAATGCTTACCAACAGCTCTTGGCGACAGGCAAGTACAAGCGGATCACAGCAAAACCTGGCGAAGTACTCCCGATCCGGGGGATGCACGCGACGGTTGTGAGCGCGGATGGATCGTTGATTGACCATCCCTTTGCTGGGGCCGGGCAGGACAACAATCAGTGCAAGTCTGCCGAGGAATTTCCTGCCGATCAGACTGAGAATGCTCGTTCGGCGGGAATCTTGGTGACCTTCGGCTCGCTGCGCATTCTCGATCTCGGCGACCTAACCAAGGATAAGGAGAGGCAGTTGGTGTGCCCGCAAAACAAGATCGGCCCCATCGACATTTATGTTGTTTCCCATCACGGCTGGTATCAGAGCAACAGTGCGGCATTCCTCGATTCGATTGAACCGCGCGTCGCCATTATGGACAACGGCGCCAAGAAGGGCGGCACACCGTCCGCATGGGACATCATCGAGAAGTCCCCACGCCTCGAAAACCTCTGGCAGTTGCATTTCTCAGAGGAAGGCGGCGCAGCGCATAATGTCCCGTCGGAGTTCATCGCCAATCCGGAGGGCCCGGATGCGGGGAACTATTTGAAACTGACAGCGTGGCCCGACGGCCATTTTGAGGTTTTCAATTCCAGGACTCAGAGGGCGAAAGAATATCGAGCGAGGTAAGCAATCAGCCTTCGCGAGTCATTGGAGGGGGCGTTTCTCAGAAAACGCTTACTGACTTAACGAGGATGCATTCCACTTCATGACCAGACTGGTTCAAATCAGGCGCGGGGTTGTACGCCGGGTCGCTCTCGTCGACGAGCCGTATTTGAAGCTGCTCAATGGGGGCGGCTCGATCTACGAACTGGCGACGGCCGCGATCGCAACCGGCATGCGATTAAGCGACGCGGCAAAACAACGGGCTACGGCGGAACAGCTGGACTACGACCTAGTCTACAACGGCGGTTCAGAGTGGCGGTTGCTGCCGGCCATCGATCACCCGGAACCGGCGCGGTGCTTGGTTTCCGGAACCGGGCTGACCCACCTCGGAAGTGCTCGCGATCGCCAATCGATGCACGCCGCGAAGGCCGAGGAGTTGACCGACAGTATGAAGATGTTTCGCCTCGGAGTGGAGGGCGGGCGGCCTCAACCCGGACAAATCGGGGTCGCGCCGGAATGGTTCTACAAGGGAAATGGCACCATGCTGCGCGCTCACGGTGAGCCGCTGGAAGTTCCCAGCTACGCCGAGGACGGTGGTGAGGAGGCCGAGATTGCTGGCGTGTATTTGATCGCGAGCGACGGGACGCCATGGCGGATTGGAATGGCGGGCGGCAATGAATTCTCCGATCATTTGTTTGAAAAGAAGAACTATCTCAATCTCGCTGGATCCAAGCTTCGCACCTGCGCGCTCGGCCCGGAGCTGGTGGTCGATCCGGAGTTTCAGTCGGTGGGTGTCGAGACCAAGGTAGAGCGAAAAGGACAGTTACTCTGGTCGGCCGAGTTCCGCACCGGCGAAGCTGAGATGTGCCACAGCCTGCAGAATCTGGAGCATCATCATTTCAAATTCGAGGCGCATCGCCGGCCGGGCGACATTCACGTTCACTTCTTTGGCACCGACTGCCTTAGTTTCAGCTCCGGCATTCGACTCGAGAACGGGGATGTAATGCAGGTTGGATTCGCGGGTTTTGGCCGGCCCTTGCGAAATCCGGTCAAGACTGAGTCTTCGACTCCTGCGCTGATAAGGGTAAATTCCTTCGCCTGAGTGACACGGCACCCAAACCGCGGACACCTGTGGGCTCGAATGCACCAAACGATTACACTTCGATCACGCTGACTGATCGACCTTCCAATACACCGCGTAGCGCTCGTGAATCACTTTATACAGCGGCAAGAGCGTTAGCGACTGCGCTTGTCCGACCGAGTGGAAAGTGAGGGTCTGGCCTGAGTCGGCCGCGAGCCATGTGTTCGGATCGTTTCCCTTCGCGACGATATCCGGCACTTTCTGCTCGTCCCCGGGCTTCGGTTCGTAATCACCGTAACTCATTTCTTGGGTCACGGTTTCGAAACGCCCGGCCAGAACCAGAGGTCCATACATCGCCGCCTGGATGGTCTGGTCGTCGGGCATAGGATCGATGTGCAAACCCATGGGCAGGCTGAGTTCAATCTTGTCGCCATTCTTCCAGGTGCGATTGAGCGTCAGGTAGCTGCTGGGGCTGGCAAAGGCCGGCAGCGCCGCTCCGTTGATCTTCACATTGCCGCCTTGCGCCCAATACGGAATGCGCAAGCCGATGGCTAATTCCGTCGGCTCTTTTGCAGAAACCAGAATCGTCGTCCCCTGTTCTTCGGGGAAACGGGTTTGCTGTTTCAGCTTCAGTCCTTTTTCCGGCCATTCCAATTGCGAATCGATGTAGAGATTCACATACAGGGAATCATCGTTGTGGAAGTAAATCGTGTCGGTCAGCTTGGAGTACTCTTCCGAGCCGGTTCCGGTGCAGCACCAGAAGGCATCGAAACGCTTGCCGAAGGTCTTCCAATAGCCCGACGCGAGCGGCAGATAGTACATCATGGCGCCGTCTTCCGGGTTGATCGTTCCCAGGCGATGATTGAACATGGCGCGTTCGTAGTAATCCATGTAGCGCGCATCGGGCGACCAGCCGAACAGATGGCGGGTGAGCTTCATCATGTTGTAGGCGCAGCAGCATTCAGTCGTGCTCGGGCCGAGTTCAGTGGAAAGCCTGCCGGGATCGGTGTTCCAGGATTCGCGATTGCTTGTGCCTCCGGTGCAGTAGGAGCGCTCGGAAACGACTTCCTCCCAGAAATATTCGGCGATGTTGCGATAACGTGGATCACCAGTTAGCTCGTAATAGCGCGCAGCGGAGATGACTTGCGGGATGTGCGTATTGACATGCAGTCCCTTGAGTTCATCGCGATGCTCGGCCAGCGGATCGAAGAACCATTTCTTATCGAAGCGTTGGGCGACTTCCAGGTAATATCCGCGGCCAGTGAGCGCGGCCAAGTTACACATGACTTCGCCCATGCCGCCGTATTCTGTGCCCAGAATTCGCTGCATGTGATCGTAGCTGAGCGAGCCGGTGTAGCCGGAGACCCAGCCCGCCATTTTCTCCGCCATGTCGAGAGCCTGTGCGTTGTCGCAGTGCACATACATGTCAACTAGGCCAGCCATGATTTTGTGAATGGTGTAGAACGGAGCCCAGACTCGCTCGCGCTCGCGCAGGCGGTCGAAAAATTCGATCGGGAAGGCGCTCAGATAACCGCTTTTCAAGGCATCCTGGCACTTGCCGAGTTCAGTCACAACCGTCGTCGCGTTTTGTTT
>JASHQK010000649.1 GCA_030039195.1 Candidatus Sulfotelmatobacter sp. | reverse complement strand
ATATGTGGGACAGCCTCGCGCGACATCAGATACGCGCCCTTGAGGCCAACATCGAGAACTGCATCCCACTCTCGCTCTTCGAGCGCCAGAACATCTTTGCGGATGACGATCCCGGCGTTGTTGCAGAGAATATCGATGCGAGAGAAGGTCGAGACAATCTGCTCCACAGCGCGATGGCAGTGCTCCGCCAATCGAATATCACACCGAACGAACGTCGCCTTCGCACCGGCCGCTTCGATGCGCTGAACGGTTTCCCTGCCTCCCTCACCATCAACATCGAGCACGGCAACACACGCTCCCATTTCGCCGAGGCGCACGGCAACTTCGCGGCCAATGCCCGAGGCAGCCCCGGTCACAACGCCGACTTTTCCGGCGAGAGAAAGGAGTTGGGTGGCTTTATCACTAGCGCTCATTGGGCTACTGCCGATCGGTTCGACCCTTGTTGATTGCCGGTCGTTCGCGTGATTGATTCGAGCGGCGCTTCAGGAGCTGGCATTCTTCCCTCTTCGATGAACGACATCATTCCCATGAGAGTCCCCCAGGAATGAAGTGGTCGCGTTATCCGTCGGCAGCTCACACGTCACGTCTTGCTGGAACTCAGGACCCGCGACGCGGCAGCAAGAGTCATCTCGACGTCGGCCTCCGTGTGCGCCGCTGTGACAATGGAATGAAGTGTCGCCGCCGGGGTGGTATATACCCCCTGCTCGAACAATCGAAGAACGAACTGCTGATAGGCCTTGCGGTCGACGAACTGACAAAAATCGCGGTAGTTTCGAATGCTCGGTCGTTCGGTAAACATGATCTGAAACATCGGCCCAACGCGCTGCACGATCGCAGGAATGCCTGCTTTACGGAATATCTCGTTCAAGCCTTCATGCAAACGGGCGGCCAAGCGCCAGATATAGGAGAATGCCTCTCCGTTATTTCGAGTCAGCTTGCGGAGGTTGGCACGGGCGGCGTGCATGCCGATGCGTGAAGCGTTGTGGGTTCCGTAATGCAGGACTGCTCCCGCCTTTAGAGCGCCCATTAACTCAGCCCGGCCAGCGAATGCGGCGACGGGAAGTCCGCAGCCTAGCGCTTTTCCGAATGTAACCAGATCGGGATCGAGTTGGTAATGCTGCTGACATCCGCCGGGCGCGATGCGAAACCCGGTGACGGTTTCGTCGAGAATGAAAACGATGCCATGCTGGCGAGCGAGCCTTTGCACGCTCTGAAGATAACCTTCTTCCGGAGCAATGACGCCCATGTTCGCCATCACGCCTTCGGTGATGATTGCGGCGATCTCGCCAGGATGATTTGCGATGGCGCGCTCGAGCGCTTCCACATCGTTCCAGGGAACAACGATCGTGTCGTCCAGCGCATGCCGATTCAGCCCTGAACTGTCGGGAATCTTTACCGGATCGCGAGTTATGCCCAGGGCAGACGTCGGCAGCGGATTGGAAGAAACTAGAACGTCGTCGTACCAGCCGTGGTAGTGACCCTCGAATTTGAGTATCTTTGGCCGTCCAGTGTATCCGCGGGCGAGGCGAATCGCGGCCATGACGGCTTCTGTCCCGGTATTCGCGAAGCGCACAATTTCTGCATTCGGAATCATTTGCTGCAGTAACTCCGCGACTTCGAGTTCTATTTCAGTCGCGGTGGCAAAATGAGCGCCAGAGGAGGCTCCGTCGACGATGGCCTGAGTAATCTCGGCATCGGCATGGCCCCAGGGAAGAGCCCCGAAGGCCATCATCCAATCGATGTATTCGTTGTTATCGACATCATAAATGCGAGACCCCTTGCTGCTTTTCATGAAAATCGGGTACTCGCCGTAGTTGGCCGGGCCGCGCGAAGAGGAACTGCCGCCGTCAACCAGCACATGCTGGCTACGTTGATAAAGTTGCTTCGAGTGCTCGGTGGAGAATGCAACCGTGCTCGTGATTCCCAAGATTTCCTCCTGAGGCTCCCGAAAAGAACACCGGACAGGTAATCGAATGCGATCCGGCATCTCTTTATTGCATACAACATTGCATGCTACTGAAGTAAACTCTACGCAAACTGGTGCGGCTCGTAAATCGCAAAGACTGCCGGGGCGACTTTGTAGACTTCGAACCAGGGATCGCTGACCGGTACGCGTGCCAAAGATTTGTATTCGGCGCGAGGCAAAGCGCGGCACCAGCCGGGAGTGTCAGATTGCGCGACGGTCGAGAGAGCTGCGAGTGAAAGTAGGCCACTGGAAGCAATTCTAGAAAAGCATTTCACGAGCGGATTATACAGTCAGGAATCCCAAACGAATGCATCTGCACTGGCGTGTAGAGGTGCCCGCAAACGCACACCGCTGCGAAATGGAAGTTTTATCCGGCAGGTTCGGGCGGGACAGGACGAAATCTACCGGTCTTCGATCTGCAGTTGCAGGTCACGTGCAGCAGCCTCTCAGATGCCTTCCAGAGAGTTTTCTGGTATCTTGCAGGCGGATGATCGATGCGCGTGTGGCGCCGGTCTACTGTCTTTCGAGGGCCTTAGGGACGCAATTTGAGATGGAAAGAGTCGTTGGGGCTTGTTCGAGAAGAACCGCGCGAGAGGCGCTTATACTGTTTCTACGCCGCGACGACCGATTGTTGTCGCGTTGGCGTGCAGCCTGTTGATGTCAAATGGGGTTGCCTCACAACTATGCAGCGATGTAGTTCTGAGAATTTGCTTTTATATAGGGCGGTCCCTGATTCCCTCCGCCAGCCTCGATCGACCTGCCAAATAGCATGGCGACTTGTGTCTTCCTTTGCATCGTTCAACTGCTCTGGGCTCGCGGAAGAGTCTGAGCGAGGGTGAGCAGTGTCTTTGAGTGCCCGCGCGGAGGTCGTTCCAGCACCGAGTGCCGAGCAGTTCAGCGAGCATATCCGAGTTCTTTCCCGTCAGTCGCTGGCCTTCTTTGCAGGCACAATCTTCACCACGGGCGCCGGATACCTGTTCAAAGTTTATCTCGCGCGACGTCTCGGAGCAGATGCTCTCGGCATCTATGCGCTGGGTATGACCATAATCGGCTTCATGGGTTTGCTTAACGGGCCGGGTCTTCACCAAGCGGCAGTCCGATTTGTCGCTACTTATGTGGCACAGGGACAGAGCGAATATTTACGCAGCTTTCTTGTCCGATCAACGTCCTTACTTCTGGGGACTAATGTCCTGTTGAGTTCCCTGGTTGTAGTGTTTGGCCCATCAATTTCCGAGCAGTTCTATCATACGAAGGCCCTTGATCCATACTTATCGCTTTTCGCTCTTATTATGTTTTTTAGCGCACTTACAACTTACTTTGGTCAGATTCTTGTAGGATACAAGGATGTCCTACGCAGGACGGCGATTGCCAATTTTGTTGGCACACCACTAATGATGGGTTTGACCATCGTACTGATTGCTTTCGGCCTAGGACTCTGGGGTTACATATTTGCCCAAGTGGTGGCCGCGTTCGTTGTTGTTGTTCTGTTGCTACAAATAGTGTGGAAACTAACCCCCCCGGCGGCCAGGCGTTTACGAGGGCCGTTATTGCCTCTTCGCGGGGAAGTCTGGTCTTTCTCAGCCGCTGCGTTCGGGATTGGTGCATTGGAGTTTCTGCTGGCGCAGGTCGATAAAATTCTCATCGGTTTTTACATTACCGTCCGCGAAGTCGGCATATACGCTGTCGTAATGGCGATAGTGGCCTTTGTGCCGATTGCGCTTCAGTCGGTGAATCAGATTTTTGCGCCGACAATTGCGGATCTTCATTCGAGAGGAGAAGGAGAATTGCTGGGGCGGTTATTCCAGTCTTTGACCAAATCGGTAATCGGCTTCACCTTGCCTCTAACTGTTGTTCTGATTGTTTTTGCCAGACCTGTCGTAAACGTATTCGGACCAGATTTCACCGCAGGCTGGCCGGTGCTCGTCATCGGCGTCGTCGGCCAGTTAGTTAACTGTGCAACAGGCTCTGTCGGCTATCTGTTACTTATGTCGGGAAACCAGAAGAAACTCCTAAAGGTGCAGGCCACGATGACCGCGGTTATGATAATCGTCAATATCATTGCCATTCCTCACTGGGGAATCACTGGAGCAGCCGCTGCAACAGCCTTGGCTACGATCGGTACGAATCTTTGGTCCCTGCACGAAGTTCGGGTCGGATTAGGTCTAAGTCCCTATAACAGCGGATACTTACGACTATTACCAGCAGCAGCCGTCACGACGTGCGCGCTTTTGCTCTTGAGGCATTCCAGTGCGTCGGATAAGGCCAGTATTTTGTTTCTTATGATCGCTGGCATTTGCGCGTACGCCGTTTTTGCTATCGTGGCCTATTCTATTGGGCTCGAAGAGAATGACAGAGTCATTGTGCGTGCACTGTGGCTGGGGCTGCGAGAAGCTGCACGCAGAGGTTACAGAAGCGCAGTGTAGACAACTTACTACAGCGGGATTGTACGCCCGGCGAGAAGAGCTAAACGCGTGTGCAGCGACCGATGCCTAGGTAAACTTCTACCAGTTCTCCCCACTCTGATGTCTTAATTTAAGCGGCCCCTCTGCTGGATGCTTGCCGGGGCGTTTTCTGGTATCGTGCAGGCAGATGATGAGCGCACAGACGCCGTCTCATTCGGTGCTTGGCATTGTTCCGGCCCGCGGCGGATCAAAGGGCATTCCTCGAAAGAACATCCGCCTGATGGCGGGGAGACCCTTGTTGACATACACAGCCCGCGCTGCGTTAAGCGCGACTTCTCTTTCTCGGATTCTGCTGAGCACGGACGATCCAGAAATTGCTGACCTGGGCCGTAACGCCGGACTGGAAGTGCCCTTTCTTCGTCCTGCCGAATTTTCGCTGGATTCGACGCCCATGGTGGAAGTCGTGTCGCACGCCATTGCGTGGGTTCAAGCGTGTGGCATAAACTATGACGCAGTCTGCGTCTTGCAGCCCACCAGTCCTCTGCGTAGCGCCGCTACTATTGACCGCTGTGTTTCATTGCTCTGGGAGCAGGATGTGGATAGCGTGATTTCTGTCCGGCCAGTGCCGCTGGAATACAATCCTCACTGGGCATACTTTAGGTCGCCGAGCGGGCTGATGGAGCCGTGCATCAGAGGTCGAGAAATATCGCGTCGCCAGGAACTCCCTCCTGCCTATCACCCAGACGGTAGCGTCTTTGTAACTAAGACGGAAGTGGTAATAGCGCAGCATTCTTTGAAGGGTAATCGAACAATGGGAGCAGTATCTCCCGAGGATGAAGCTGCTGACTTGGATACGGAGGAACAGTGGCGGAATTTGGAAGAAAAATTGAAGTCTACTTATCGACAAGTAGATTAGCATTGCGCATGGCGTCATTGCTTAGGGATTCACCGAGCAAAGGCCGTATTTTCCCGTTTGTATTCTTCTGGGGCGGTTTGTTCTTCCTGCTGCTCTTCGTAAGTTGATGTCTCACCCATTTACTTTCTACGGAACTCGCAGCCGCTTGACGACCGCGGAGAAATCGTCAGGATTCCTGATTGAGCTTGCGCCTGACAGCTCTCGAGTGCAGGGAGTCGAGCACTGCCACTGGCCTCATGAGTTGTTAGGATCTGCGGATGACGCATTGAGAATTGCGAATTCTGTCGTCTCTAAGCTAATCGAACACGTCGCCACGGTTACCCAGTTTCGATTGGACACTTTGGAAGAGTCCCTTCTCGAACAGGTGAGTTATAGCGTGCAGGCGCTTAGACTGGATTATTGGATTAGTTCACGAGGAATTTCCGTGTGCCGGTTCGATTCCTATTCACCGTGGCTTAGTCGACTACGCCAAATACAAAACCTAACCGCGTCGCCGTATGATTTGAAAGACACCGTACCTTTCGGTCAACGCAACTGGATTCAGCGAGGACTGCTGGATCTTCGCAGATCGATTGGAAGACCTGCAGAACTGTTTCACCGCGTAGCACCGCTGTGGTCGCGCGTTTTGTCGTCTGTCCCGAGACGAAAAAGTGTGCAAAATGCACCCCATGGAGGAATCTGGGTTTACTCAACATCGTATAACTACACCAAGATAGCACTGGAATACGACGACTATTTTCCTCAAAAAATCAACTTTCTGGTGGAAGATCCAGCAACCGGAGGCAAGCGTCTTTCTGAGATCGGCCGGGATTCGTACGTAGTCTATGCATGGTCACGGGCATCTGACATTCCTTCGATTTCCGAAGTTCGCAGACTCGGCAAGAGTATTACATTAGCTGCTGCATCGCTCGCGCTGACCGGGGATGAATCCGTGCTGCGCACCCTGCTTCTCAAGAGCGAGTGGTGGGACCACTTTCTAGAACGAACAGTACCATTCCTGCTCTTCCACGAACGCGCCCTACAACGGTGGTTCGATGCAGTTCAGCCCGAGATGCTTGTAGTCGGAAACGCAGGCTGGGAGCGGAGCCTGCTGCAATGCGATGCTGCCAAGCAAATCCCTTCTGTGATGCTGCAGCACGGCATCATGCACTGGGTGTATGCCGTTGCGGATCAACCAGTCACGCATTTTCTGGTCAGGGGGAAGTTCTTTCAGAATCTAGTAAATGACAAGCTACGGCAGAAGACGATCGTATGCAATCACCCACAACCGATCGGTCCGGCGTCTCCCCAGAATAAGAGTCCGCGACGTGGCATTTTGTTCATCACCATGCCTTACCAAATCGCCCCCCTTTTCCATTCCGCTGACTTGCATGACATCCTGCGCTGTCTGCTAACGGTATCGCATAATTGCGAAAGACAATTACTTATCCGCGTGCATCCGCTCGAGAAAAGTTCCTCGTATCAGCGACTCGTGTCAGAAATTCAACAGCAGTTAGGATTTCGCTGCGACGTTGTCTACTCGCAGGGTCCTGGCGCCGAAGAGATACTTGGCCGTTCATGCGTTGCCGTACTTTATTTTTCAACGATGTTTCTCGATTGTTTGCGCCACAACATTCCCATAGTCAGTTTGGACTGGCACTGGTTCCCAAACAAAAGCCATTTTAAGGAAGCGAAGATCTTTAACTTTGCTTCGGACTTGCGCCACCTCGAACGGCTGGTTCAAAGCGCAATCGATGGCCGTCTCCCCTCGTGCTCCGGCTCTCTGAACGATTTTCTCGCACCCAGCCGCCCAGAGGAGATTGCGCAAGTACTCAACGATGTTTGGCGGTCGCGCCCCGGCTCCGCGGAAGTTGTGCGCCGTGATTAAGTGCGAGAGCAGGCCGAGACCACCCGAATTAGCAGGTCCTCCCATTGAGGGGCGATCGTGTTCCAGCTCCACGCTTTTGCCATCTCGGCACTTCGCCGACCCATCGCAAGCCGGGTGTCGCGATCGTGGATCAACGCACCCACGTGTTCCACGAGTTCTTCATCAGACCACGCCACCAACCCATTGGATCCGTGAGTAACAGTGGGAGCTTCGTAGAAGCCGTGCAGCACGACAGGTAGACCACAAGCGGCTGCTTCCTGCGTCACCTTCGGTACGCCTTCTGCACGGGAAGGCAAAACGAAGAGCGAACAATTGCGGAGCTGACCCGCGAGCGCTTCAGGTGAAATCGCCCCCGGAAACGCCAGGTTTTCGAACCGCATTTTTGTGGCCTCGATGATGAGTGACTGCCGAATTTCACCGTCACCAAACCAGACAAAGTCGGCT
>JASHQK010000648.1 GCA_030039195.1 Candidatus Sulfotelmatobacter sp. | reverse complement strand
GCCGCGGATCGCGCCGACCATCTCGTCGGCGGCCATGCCACTCAAGATTGTGATCGCGAGCTTTGGTCCGATGCCGCTCACGGTGATCAGCTTTTCGAACAAAATTTTCTCTGACGGTCTCAGAAAGCCATAGAGCGCGATCGCATCTTCGCGCACGTGGGTATGAATGTGCAATGCGACTTCAGCGCCAACTTCCGGCAGGTCAGAAAATGTCGGCACGCTGATGGTCACGTCGTAGCCGACTCCAGCCGTCTCGACGATCACCTGATTGGGATGCTTGGCCAGCAATCTGCCGCGAAGATGAGCAATCATGCTGCCAACATTGTAGCGGGTGAAGGCGGTACCGGTAACCCACGCTCGCTTCGCTCGCGGGACGGACGAGGCCGTCCGCCTTACACGATCTGCTAATTGCCAACTGCCAATTGCTCTCTGCGCCGGGCTTGAATCTCGATATAAACATTTACGAGCGACACGGCTGCCGGGGTGACTCCCGGAATTCTCGAGGCTTGGCCGATCGTCCGCGGTCGAATTCTCGTCAGCTTCTCCTGCATCTCGCGCGAAAGCCCGCTGACGGAGCGATAGTCGAACCATTCTGGAATGGCGTGCTGCTCAGCCTTCTTGAGCCGATCCATGGCGCGCTGTTGCTGTACCAGGTAGCCTTCGTATTTGATTTCCGTTTCGACCGACTTAAGTTCGTTGCGCGCCTGCGCGGCGAGCGAGCGCCCCTTCGGGCACGACTCGTCCAGAGCGGCGAAGAAGTCGGGCGCTAAGCGCAAACTGGGAGTAAGTTGTTCGATCGTGATTTCCGGACGCTTCAACAGTTGTGCCAGGGTCTGGCCGATAGCCGCGGGCGAAATTATTGCCGAGTCTTGCTCGGCCGGACCGCCCGGGGCGGCTGTCCCTCCACAATCCTGAGCGAGCGCAGAAATCATTTCCGCCGTGATGCGCGTGGATTCGAGCAGTTTCTTCATCGTCGCCAGACGTTCCTGTTTGGCCTGAAAATCCGCCCACGCCGAATCCGAAATCAGGCCTACGCGGCGGCCGTGCGGAGTGAGACGCCGGTCGGCGTTGTCGATCCGCAAATGAAGCCGAAACTCCGCGCGCGAGGTAAACATGCGATAGGGCTCATTCGTTCCTTTCGAGATCAGATCGTCGATCAGAATGGCGGTATAGGCTTCCGTGCGATCGAGAATCAGCGGCGTTTCCTTTTTCACCTTTAGCGCGGCGTTGATTCCCGCCATGATGCCCTGGCATGCGGCTTCCTCGTAGCCGGACGTGCCGTTGATCTGTCCGCCAAGAAACAGACCGGCAATCTTGCGGGTCTCGAGTGTGCGTTCGAGTTCGGTGGGATCGATGGAATCGTATTCGATGGCATAGCCGGGGCGGAGCATCTCCGCGACTTCCAGCCCGGGAATCGACTTGAGAATCGCCAGCTGCACTTCCACCGGCAGCGACGTACTCATGCCGTTTACATAAATTTCGTGTGTGTTCAGGCCTTCGGGCTCGAGAAAGAGCTGGTGCGTCTCCTTGTCAGGAAACTTCACGATCTTGTCTTCGATCGAAGGACAATAGCGCGGCCCGATCGACTGAATCTGTCCGCTGTACATGGGCGAGCGGTGCACGTTCTCGCGGATGAGGCGGTGCGTTTCCGGCGTAGTCCAGGCGATGTAGCAAGGAACTTGCGTCTCATGATGCGCCACGCGCCTGGTGCGGAAGCTGAACGGCGTGGGATCGTCATCGCCGGGTTGCACGGTGAAACGCGACCAGTCGATGGTGCGGCCATCAAGACGCGGCGGCGTACCCGTCTTCAGACGGCATCCGCGCAGGCCGAGTTTTTTCAGCGCTTCACCGAGAAGAATGGCCGGTGGTTCGCCCGAGCGTCCTGCAGGATATTGCTGCTCGCCGCAGTGGATCAGACCGTTGAGAAACGTTCCTGTTGTGATGATGACGGCTTGTGCGCCGACGGTGCGGCCGTCGCGAAGTCGTACACCGAGTGCTGTGTACCGTGTACCGAGTTGCGAGTCGTCGGTCTCTCGCGGCACCCGGGACTCGGGACTCGGGACTTGCTGCACGATCAAATCCGCCACTTCGGCCTGCTTGATCTTCAGATTCGGCTGCGATTCGAGCACCTCGCGCATCTTCAGGCGATATGCCTGCTTGTCGCATTGCGCGCGCGGAGACCACACAGCTGGCCCGCGCGAAGTATTGAGCAGGCGAAATTGGATTCCCACTGCGTCGGTGATCTCGCCCATGATCCCGCCCAGGGCATCGACTTCGCGCACGAGATGTCCCTTGGCGATCCCGCCGACAGCGGGGTTGCACGACATCTGCGCAATCAGGTCGACGTTCAGCGTGTAGAGCGCGGTCTTCAGGCCCATGCGGGCAGAAGCCATTGCCGCCTCGCATCCGGCATGGCCGGCGCCGACCACGACGACATCGAATTGTTCTGTAAATGCCATAGCTCAGCTCGACTAGGTCCCTCCCCTTCTGCCTGCGCTGCGCTTGGCATTCAGGTCTCGGGATTTCGGCTGCGGGCTCCCGCTTCGCTCACGCCCGCAAAACGCCTCAACCTCGCATCCGGCATGGCCGGCGCCGACCACGACAACGTCGAATTGTTCGGTAAACTGCATCTGGTTAAGCTCGGCGGACGACGAGATCGAAATTCCCAGCGAATGCCGATACGAACCCCGGTGCTTCGCCGCCAGCTGTTTCTTCTTTCATTCTAGCAACTTGCGCGTATCCGGTGATCCCGCTCACGGGACGGGATCGGAGGTCAGCCATATACTGATGGGCTCGAATCCCAGCCCGTCACAAAGGGAGATTATGAATACCGCAGAGTTTTTCCCGGCGCTCGAGGCTCGCATTGCAAAATACGATCTGCTCTCTCATCCCTTCTACAAGGCATGGTCCGCTGGCGAACTGAGTCGTAGCGAACTCCGGCAATACGCGCAGCACTATTATCATCACGTGGAGGCGTTCCCTTCGTACCTGGCGGCGTTTGGCGTGCGCCTGGAAGAAGGCGAGCTCCGGCGTGCAGTGCTGGCCAATATGTGTGACGAAAACGGAACGGAAGGCAAGCCGGGCAAGGGCTCCGTTCCGCATGCCGATCTCTGGCTTGATTTTGCCGAAGGCATGGGATCGAGCCGAAATCTAGAATGGCACCATCCTCTGTCGGAAATCCGCGAACTGGTGGCGTACTTCCAACACATCGCCAGCGAAGGTCTGCCTGAAGAAGCGCTGGCCGCTTTTTACGCCTACGAATCGCAGGTGCCACGGATTGCCAAAGAAAAAGACCGCGGGTTACGTGAAACCTACGCCGCCGACTACAAGACCTGCGGATATTTTTCCTTGCACGCGACGGCCGACGTGTATCATGCGCGGGTCTGGCGCGATCAGCTGGCCAAGTGCATCATTGCCAATCCCTCCGTCGCAGGGAACGCCCTCGACGCGGCCGAGAATGCCGCCCGCATGCTGTGGAAAGCGATGGATGGAATCGAGGCAGAGCGGCTGGCTGTAGCGTAAGCTCAATAATCATTAAGGATTCGTCAGGGCTGGCGGTTCGATACAATCGCCAGCTCACTTCGTTTTGAGGACATAAACGTGCCCAAGGAAATCCCCCTCGGCGCTCGCGCTCAAGCCTAGGAAAATGTCGAGTTCAAGCACACGTTGCGGGCTCATCATCCCGAGTTGCCGCCGGTCTACTCGACTCCGGACATGATCCGGCTGATGGAGACGGCGGCATTTGCAGCGCTTCAGCCCTACTGCATGGGCGACGAAATTACCGTCGGCACTGCGATCCATGTCGAGCATCGGGCCGCCAGCGGGATCGGAGCTCGCATCGAAGCCGAAGCCGTTCTGGAGTCTTTCGACGGACGCTTCTATACCCTGCGCGTGACAG
>JASHQK010000647.1 GCA_030039195.1 Candidatus Sulfotelmatobacter sp. | reverse complement strand
AACTTCTATTGTAAACAAGCAGCAGGAGTTTCGGCGAATGGCGGGGTTAGGATCGAGGACTCTCACCCGCGTGGGCGATTACAAAATTGAAAGGCCCCGGACAAGGCGGGGCGATCTCTTTCGTGATGTATCGGCACTCTGCCAGATCAGTATCCCTCTGCCTAAAACGACAGTCAAGTTACGTGGGAGCTATCTCTGCCTTACTCCCAGCAGCTTCTCCTCCAACGAATACCCTTCTGGGGGAATGGACCCGGCGAGATTCGAACCCGCATTTGCCACTTTTGCAGAGTGCCGTGTTTCCATTACATCATGGGCTCTGCCTGCATCTGAGCCGCGAAAGAGTCTTTCTGCAAGGACTGGCAGCACAATTTTCAAAATGCGTTCCCGAACTGGGAAAAATCATTTCTCGACCGCCAAGATTCGATTCTTCACGGCAGCCGGCAGAGTTTCACACGCTGTTCTCAAGACCAGCCTTGGCACACGCTCGCGGATCTTCATCAGATATGGCACCGTGCGCTTCGCGTCGAACTTTGCCGTCTCGCGCAGCAGCCAGCCCAATCCCTTCTGCACCATGTCGTCTTCGTCGGTCAGCAACAAGTTCGAGAGCTTTACGATTTGCGGGAAGAATTTCCGCGCGCGCGTACCGCGAATCAGTGCGACGCTGGCGGCTCGCCGGTGCCAGCGATCTTTCGATCTTGCCCAGCGAAGCACGGCTTTGGCACGCTCCGGCTCGGCAGCAATCATCGGCGCAATCAAATCATGTACGAGTGCATCATGATCGGCCCAGCTGCTGATGCGATCCAGCCAGCTCTCGAACAGGCGGAATTCGCGGTTCCCGCACTGCCTATGCAACTGTTCCAGCAGAAATACGGCCGCAACTTTTTCTTCGAGAACCGATCTTGAAAACAGTTCATCCGCGACACGCACCAGAAAATCAAAGTCGTGTTCCCGCAGAATGTCGCGCCGACGGCGTCGCATCGCGCGCCGCAGATCCGCCGTGTACCATCCATGCGATTTGATTTCTTCCTTGAAGAACCACTGCACACCCGCTGCATGCTCGGCTGAACCGCCCTCCCTGAGGGCTCGTCGAATCTGCGCCGCAACCTCTGACGGCATGATATGGGACAAAGGCATTCGAGAGACCTGCGCCATCAAGAATGAAGGCGGCCGGATAAAGGCCGCCTGGAGAATTGTCGTTCTTTGCCGATGCCTACGCAGCGCGGGATGTCACCGCCGCAGGACGGTAACCGCAGTCTCGCGCTTTTTTCAAGGCTTGTACCGCTTCTTCCGCGGAAATCAGCGGAGTCGTCTGCACCGACTTGCAGGCCCCGCCAGCGGAAAATGCCATTGCCATCGCCGCGGCACTTACGTTGTCGGGCATCTCCGAGATCACTACGATGTCATAGTCCCCAAAGCAGAACCACGCAGACTCGATCTTGCCTCCCAATTTTTCGACCGCGGGCCTGACTGCTTCGATCCGGTTTTGTGGGTTCGCCACAACGGCTTCCCACCCTTCCCGAGAATACGCAACCTGTGTCAGGTAATGTGGCATAGAGCCTCCTTCCGATTCGAATCTGGGGGCGAATGATCCCACCGGCGGCAGGCGAAGTCAAGCGGTCTTCGGGGCAGCGACGCGAACCAGCCGGTCGTAAACCCATAGCAACAGCGTGGTCGCCAGCCCCACGGCTGCAAAGGCCCACCAGATCAGTGCCGGACGATGCTGCACCTCTCCGAAATGGTGAACAACCGCTCCCCCGAACCATCCTCCAATCAGCGATCCGATTCCGATCGGCAGAAAGGCAAATCCCATGTACGTGCCTTGCTGCTCGGCAGGCGCCAGGCGCGAAATATAGTCGTAATAGCGCGGCGCTTGCGTGATCTCACCGAGAGCCAGCACGAAGATGGAGAGAACGGCGCCCCACACCGTCGGTCGCAGTGCGAGGATCACCCACGAAACGGAGGTGATGACCGTTCCCAGAATAACCGCCGGAAAAGGAGGAATCTTTCGCGTAAGAAACCCGACCACGAGTGTCAGGCAGATCACCGTCAGCCCATCGGTAACCAGGATCATCTCCACATCGGCGCTCGGGTTGATGTAAGCGTGGACGAAACGCGGCAAACTGATGTACTGCTGCCAGAAAACGATCCAGTATCCGGTAAAGATGACAAGGAACCACATGAAGCGGCTGATGCCTGCGAGAACCAGAGCCGCCATCGCAACCCAAGCCCACCACGGGACCGACCATCCCGGTCGTACCCACATGGCGACGCGCAGCAGCAATGCCACGAGCAGCACTGGTAGCACAAGTCGATAGTTCCCCACGACAATGCAGAAGTTCCGCGCGACTTGTGCGATCGATGGCGGAGGCGCATCACCCGCCTGTCGCGGCTCGCGGAAGAAGAGCAGGACTACGAAAAACATCGCGAATACCGCAAGTGAGCCCAGTCGATAGACGTTTTCCACGCCCAGGTGGCGATGCGCCCACGAAGCGTAGTACGGTCCGGCAGCGCCGCCAATGTTGACCATGGTGTAGTAGATCGAATAGCCAATCGAGCGTACGTTTTCTTTCGAGGCGCGGGCCGTCGTGCCCGCCACACACGGCTTGACCAGCGCCACGCCAAGGGCCGGAAGAATCAGGATGACGCCAACGAAAAGTCCCAGAGGCATCGCATTACGCACGGGTGCAAGCCATGGCGCGCCAATTGAGCCAATCAGGAAATACGCGACGCCGAGAATGAGGTAAGCCAGCGAAAGTGCGCGCCGGAAGCCTAGACGATCAGCCGCTGCTCCTCCGAAGATTGCGAGGAACCAGACCATGCCGCCGAACAGCCCGGTCAGCGTTCCGGTCTGCTCGGTCGAGAAGTTCAGCTTTTCCTGCAAATAAAGCGCGAGCGAAGCAAAGGCACCGTAATACGCGAGCCGCTCGAATATCTCTGTGATGTTTGCAACCCAAAACGGCCGCTCGAACCCCATGCGGATTTCGTGTAGACGCTGAGAAAAGGTCGAGTTGGCTTCTTGCGTTTCCATGCAGTGTTATCCGGAGTAGTCTTGGTGTCCCGTCAGCCGTAAACGAGTCGAAGCAGCCAATGAAACGCCCAGTCGCTTCCGGAATTCTCCGCCCGATATTCCCGCAACTCGAATCAGTTTGTTTCGGCTGTTCTGGCCGGACGCAATGGTAACGGAAGATCGCGGTACGTTCAAAAGCTCTGCGAGAAACGCAATGCAGGCTTCGTTGGCGCGGCCTTCGATCGGAGGCGCAGTCAGAGAGATTTTCAGCGCCTCGCCAATTTCGCCGGTGATCGCGTTCTTTTTCGCCCGCGGATGGACCCGGACTGCAAATGTGACACCGTCACCGGTTTCGCGAATCGCAACCATAGATTTAGGCAAGCGCCTCGCTTGCCGAAGAAGCGTTGTCATCCTGACGCGAAGCGAAGGACCTATGCAGTCTGTAGAAAGCGGCAAGATGCATGGATCCTTCGCGGCAAAGCCGCCGCTCAGGATGACACAGCAGGACATCCCTCCGTGCACTCAGTGTCCTCTGTGGTTAAGCCTTGACCCGCTCTCCGAAAATTGCCGTGCCCACGCGCACGCAGGTCGATCCCTCTTCAATGGCGACTTCGAAATCGTGCGACATGCCCATCGAAAGCACGCCCATCGTGACGCCGGGCAGCTTGCGGGCTGCAATCGCATCGCGCAACTCTCGCAGCTTGCGAAAGAATGCACGCGCGCCCTCGGGATCGTCGGTAAACGGAGGCACAGTCATCAATCCGCGAAATTCGAGAGCCTCGAATCGAGTTGCGGATTGCAGCAACTCTTCCAGTTCGCCAGAATCCGGCGCAACACCGCTCTTCGCCGCCTCCCCGCCAACATTAACTTCGATCAGGACAAGCAGCCTCTTACCGAAACTCCGCGCGGCCGCGTCCAGTTTCTCGGCCAATTTCACCGAATCCACTGAACCTACCGCCGCAAACAACTCCGCGGCCTTCGCGGCCTTATTCGTCTGAACATGGCCGATCATGTGCCATTCGGCGCCGATCAAATCCGTGAGCAAAGACGCTTTCGCACCAAACTCCTGCACGCGGTTTTCGCCAAATAGTCGCAATCCGGCCGCGTACGCTTCGCGAATAGTCTCCGGCGGATGCGTTTTCGTCACGCCCATCAGCGCAATATCAGTAGCCGACCGCCCCGCCCGCCGCGCCGCTCGCTCGATGCGCTCGCGCACTGCGGCTAGATTTGCTGGTATCGACATAAGAACAGAAACCATAGAGGACACAGAGTTGCACGGAGTCTCCAGTTGCTCGGTATACCTCTGCAACCCCCATGGTGAAATGCTTCTCCCGCTCCAAGCAGACTGCACGGAGGCGGGGATGCGAGATTCCTCACTTCGTGAGGGATGACGCCGCGCAGACGGCGTCACATAATCGCCGTCGGGGGCGCCGGCTCATCCGGGCTGCCCGCGTTCGCCAAAGGCACCTGAATCATCGCTATCACCAACACCGCCAACGCCGCCAGAGCCGCCCAGATCGGAGGCGTCCAGTGGACCAGGGTCACATCTTTGCCGGAACCGACAAGGCCGGCAATCACCAAGCCGCACAGCGCTTCGCCCGCAATCAGCCCGGAAGCCGTCAGCACCCCGGCATTATCCACTCGGGCTTTTTGCGCATCGTTGAAGCCGCGGCGGTCGCGCAATTTGTCCGTCACCCAGCGGATGATGCCGCCCACGAAGATGGCGAACGTCGTTCCCAGCGGCAGATACATTCCGACCGAAAACAGCATCACGCTTTTGACTTCGATCATGATCATCGAAATGCCAAGCAGAATTCCGACC